>NZ_JAAGRY010000002.1 GCF_015707995.1 Microbacterium paulum | reverse complement strand
CCGCGACGCACCGGGATCGGCGCCGCCGTCGCGGCGGCCCGAGCGCGCAGGCGCGCGACGAGCAGCTCGCCCTCGATCGCCCTCGCCGTGGCATCCACCAACAGCTGCGCCTGCGGCGTCGCCGCCTCGGCGTCGCCCGTCACGTCGATGACGCCGAGCAGGCGCCGGGTCTCGGGATCGTGCACCGGCGCCGCCGTGCACGACCACGGAGCGACGTGCCGGTTGAAATGCTCGGCGCCGTGGATCTGCACCGACCGCCCGAGGGCGAGGGCGGTGCCGGGCGCGGACGTGCCGACGACCGCCTCCGACCAGTTCGCCCCGGCGACGAAGCCCATGGCGCCGGTCAGGTCGCGCACGCGCCGATCGCCCTCGACCCAGAGCAGCCGCCCCGCGGCGTCGCCGACGGCGACCACGACGCCCGCGTCGGCCTCGGGGTCGCCCCCGGGCAGCAGCAGGGCGCGGATCATGTCGATCGCGCCGGCGAGCGGATGCGCGCTGCGGTAGGCCTCGAGCTCCTCGGACGTGAGGTCGAGCGGCGGCGTGCCGTCGGGTCCGACGAGGTGGGCCAACGAGCGGCGCCACGAGTCCTGCACGAGCCCGCGCACCTGCCGCAGCCGCGGGTCGGCGTCATTCCCGCCGACGAACTCGTCGTGTGCGCGCTCGATCAGCAGGCGCGATGTCTCGGGCGAGACCTCGCGCCGCGACGACCATGGCGAGGGCACGGCGCCTCCGATCGGCGGTGATGGGATGCCAGCGAGTCTAGGTGGGTGGCGTGACGATTGCAGGAGTTTCGTGGCGCGGGCGACGCAGGCGGGGCGATTTCGGGCGGCCGGCGGCCGGATCTCCTGCATTCGTCACGCGACGGCGCGGCGAGCGCGGCGGTCGCGCGCGTACCGGTCAGGCGCGGGCGGTCCACCAGGCGCGCAGGCGCTCCTCGGCGGCATCCGGGCCGATGATCCCCTCGTCGAGGCGTAGGTCGAGCAGGAACCGGTACGCCGCACCGACCTCGCGACCCGGTCCGATGCCAAGGACCTCCTGGATGCGGTTGCCGTCGAGCTCGGGGCGGATCGCGTCGAGCTCCTCCTGCGCGGCGAGCTCGGCGATGCGCCGCTCGATGTCGTCGTAGGCCGCGCCGAGTCGCGCGGCCTTGCGGCGGTTGCGGGTGGTGACGTCGGCGCGGGTGAGCATGTGCAGGCGTTCGAGCTGGTCGCCCGCGTCGCGCACGTACCGGCGCACAGCCGAGTCGGTCCAGGCGCCCTCGGCGTAGCCGAAGAAGCGCAGGTGCTGCTCGATGAGCTGGCTGACCGCGGCGATCGTGTCGGAGTCGAACCGCAGCGCCTGCAGCCGCTTGCGGGCGAGGCGCGCACCCTTGAGGTCGTGGTGGTGAAAACTGACGCCGCCGCCGGGCTCGAGTTTGCGGGTGGCGGGTTTGCCGATGTCGTGCAGCAGCGCGGCGAGGCGCAACGTCACGTCGGGCGCCTCGCCGGGGTGGCGCTGCTGCTCGAGGTCGATCGCCTGGCGCAGCACCGTCAGCGAGTGCTCGTAGACGTCTTTGTGGTGGTGGTGCTCGTCGATCTCGAGCCGCAACGCGGGCACTTCGGGCACGATCTCGCCCATGAGTCCGGTGTCGACGAGAATGCGGATGCCCCGCACCGGGTCGTCACTCGCGAGCAGCTTCACGAGCTCGCCCTGCACGCGCTCGGGGCTGACGATGCGGATCGATTCGCGCAGCCGCGACATCGCCTCGAGGGTGTCGGGGGCGACCTCGAAACCGAGTTGGCCGGCGAAGCGCGCGGCACGGAGCATCCGCAGCGGGTCGTCGCCGAAGCTCACGTCGGGGTCGCCGGGGGTACGTAGCACGCCGGCGATGAGGTCTTCGACGCCGCCGGTCGGGTCGACGAGGGCGGGCAGCGGCAACCGCAGGGCCATGGCGCCGACCGTGAAGTCGCGGCGGGCGAGGTCTCCCTCGAGCGTGTCGCCGAACGCGACCGTCGGCTTTCGGGTGAGTCCGTCGTAGCTGTCGGCGCGGTACGTGGTGATCTCGACCTGCTCCGCGGTGCCGGCGGGACCGGCGACCTTAGCGCCGATGGTGCCGAACGCGCGGCCGATGTCCCACGTGCCCGAGGCGAGGGGTTTGACGATCCGCAGCGTCTCGTCGGGCCGCGCGTCGGTCGTGAAATCGAGATCGTGGGTCGGCCTGCCGAGCAGGGCGTCGCGCACGGGCCCCCCGACGATCGCGAGCTCGAACCCGGCCTCGGCGAAGGCCGCGCCGAGCCGCGCGACGATCGGCGAGGTCGCGAGCGCCCCCAGACGGTCGAGGCCCTCGGCCATGTTGAGCATGGGTTCCAGCGTACCGGGCGCTCGGGCGGGCGCCCCGGGCGTCACATCACGCGGAGGAACCCCGTGAAGGCGAGTTCCCGCACCCGCGGCAGCAGGTCGGCGCGGAGCGCCGTGGCATCCACGTCGAGCAGCTCCGCGATCGCGTCGGAGAGCACTCCCACCGGCAGATCTCCGTCGCACGCGCCGACGAGGGCGGCGAGGGCCGGGTCGACCTCGATCGTGCGCGCGAAGCCGCCGCCCTGACGCAGCTCGATGACGCTCGGCGCCTCGGCTCCGGGCAGGTGGTGGCGCGCTTCGGTCACGTCTACCGCGACGACGAAGGTCGCTTCGGCGAGCGCGTCGTCGTCGAGGCGCGAGAGCGCATCGGATGCCTCGAGCGCGCGTGCCAGGTGGGCGCCGAGCCCGCCGTCGGTCACGCCGAGCGGCTGGGTGAGCCGTTCGAAGCGGCGGAGCGGCGGCGTGCCGGCGCTGTCATCGTCGCCGCCGTCCGGGTCGACGCGGCGCAGCAACAGGTACCCGAAGCCGACGGCGGTGACGCCGCGCGCGGCGAAGTCGGCGAGCCACGCCTCGACGAGCGGGGCGTAGGCGGGCGTGCCGGGAGCGGTTCCGCCGTCGCGCACCCACAGTTCGGCGTAGGCGAGGGGGTCGAGCGTCTCGCGTTCGATGATCCAGGCGTCGAGGGGCACCGGCGAGGCATCCACCCATGCGCGCACCCGGGCGAGGCCGTCGAGGTCGCCGCGGTACTCCCAGTTGCCGAGCAGCTGCGCCGTGCCGCCGGGCGCGAGCACCTCGCCGACACCCGTCACGAACGCGGCGACCAGGTCGTCGCCGGCGAGCCCCGCGTCGCGGTATTCGTAGGCCGGCACGCCCGCGACCCGCGGCGTGATGACGAAGGGCGGGTTCGACACGACGCGGTCGAACACCTCGCCGCGCACCGGGTCGAACAGGCTGCCGAGGCGCGTCTCGATGCCGTCGACGCCGTTCAGCAGCGCGTTCAGGCGGGTGAAGGCCAGGGCACGCTCCGACACGTCGGTCGCCACGACGCGGTCGGCGAACCTCCGGGCGCGCAGCGCCTGAATGCCGCACCCCGTGCCCAGATCGAGCACCCGTGCGGCTGGCGTCGGAAGCTGCAGCCCGGCGAGCGTCAGCGAGGCGCCGCCGACGCCCAGCACGTGCCCGACGGGCAGCGCCCCGCCGAGGGCCGCCTCGTCGAGGTCGCTCGCGATCCACCATTGCCCGCGCGTCTCGCCGGCGTCGCCGCCGGCGGAGGAGCTCCCCGCGGCAGCGGCCGCGTCGTCGGCGAAGTCCTGCGGCCGCACGAGCGCCCGCGGCACGACGTCGTCGCCGTGCAGGGTCGCGAGCCCGAGTACCGCGAGTCCGTCGGCACCGGTGCGGACGAGAATGCGGTCGACGGATGCCCGTGACGTCGGCACGCCCAGGAACAACAGCCGTGCCAGCACAGCGACGGCGTCCACAGCTTCCGGCGCCTCGCCCGTCACCGCTCGCGCGGCGAGCGCCGCGAGGGCGGGACCGTGCAACCCATGCCCGACCGCCTCGTCGGCGAGCGGACCCCACGCCTCCCGCACGGCGTCTGCGGTATAACCGGCGTCGGAGAGGTCGGCGCGCAACCGGGCGACGATCACGGGGTCGGGATCGATCCGCCCCGCGCTCGCGGCGGCACCGCCAGGGTGCGACTCGGGGAGGGAAACAGGGCGGGGATCGGGCGCGAGATCACTGGTCACCGAGGCATCCCATCGTCGTCATTCGGGCCCGCGCGGCCGGTCTCGGGGCGCGCACAGGGGTGTGACCCTAGAATCGCACCTGATCGTGCGGCATGGTTCGCACCCGACCCGATTCGCGTCATGACCCCCAGCCACCCCGTATCTGCGCGCCACCGCCTGCGACGTCTCGCCGCCGTCCCGGCGCTGCTGGCGGCACTGCTGGCTGTGGCCCTCGCGGCTCCCGCCGCGGCGCTGGAGAGCATGGCGACGGCGGCCACCGTCCCCGCCGCCACGGGTGATGCCTCGACGATGACCTTCTCGGTCGCGCCGGCCGGGGCGGGCGTCGTGACCGCCGGGCAGCCGCTCGCGGTCGCGGTCTCGGCACGCAACGCCACCGGCTCGACCATTCCCGCCGCGGCGGTGCGTCTCTCGGCGTCGGTGCGGCCACTCACGACCCGCGCCGACGTGCGCGACTGGCTCGCCGCCTCGACCGCCGACCCGGCGCGGACCGAGCTGGCGGTCGGCACGGGCGAGATCCCCTCAATCGTTCCGCTCGGCGTCGGCAGCGCGAACCTCACGATCGACGCGGCGACGATCGCGGGCCTCGCGCCGGGCGTCTACCCCCTGCGGGCCGACTACGGCGCCGATGCGTCGGCCATGACGGCGGTCAGCGTGCTCGTGGTGTCGGGCGATGCGGGCACCGGCGCGCTCGGGCTCGTCGTTCCGATCACCGCACCGCCGATCGCCGACGGGCTGCTGAGCGCAGCCCAGCTGGGCGACCTCACGTCGTCGGGCGGAAGCCTGCGCACCCAACTCGATGCGGTCGTCGGCACTCCCGCCATCCTCGCGGTCGACCCGGCCGTCGTCGCGGCGATTCGCGTGCTCGGAATCTCCGCCCCCGCCTCGGCGACACAGTGGCTCGCCGACCTGATGGCCCTGCCGAACGAGCGATTCGCCCTGCAGTTCGGTGACGCCGACCTCGCCGCACAGCTCGCATCGGGCCTCGCGACACCCCTGACGGTGTCGACCCTCGCGCCCTACCTCACCGCGTCCGACTTCACCGGTCTCACCCCCTCACCCGCACCGACGCCGACGACTGCCGCCGACGCGGATCAGGCGGCCGCGGCCACCCCGACGCCGACCCCCTCGACCGCTCCCGGCGGTTCGGTGCTGCCCACCCTCGCACAGCTCACCGACATCGGCCCGCGTGTCGGCACGGTGCTCTGGCCGGCCTCGGGATCGGTTGATGCCGGCACCGTCTCGACGCTCGGCGCGCTCACCGTCGACGACGCCTCCCCGATCACCCTGGTCGACTCGGCATCGGTCGCCTCTGCGAGCGGGCAGGCGACCCCCGCGTGGGCGTCTGCCGACGGCGCGCCGGTGCTCGTCTACGACGTGGATGCCTCGCGCGCGCTCACCACCGCGGCGACGAGCGACGTGGCGATCACGCGCGCCGAGGCGCTGGCCGAGGCATCCGCTTTCGCCGCCCTCGCCGTTGCGGCAGACCCCACCGCCCCCGTGCTCGTCGTGCTCGACCGACCCGCCGACGTCTCGACCGTGGGAGACCGTGCAGCCGTCGTGCAGGGCACGCATCTCGCAGGGCGCACCGCGAGCAGCCTCAGTGCGCTCACCTCGGGCAGCCCCGCGACCGTCTCGATCGTCGGCGAGGCCGCCGACACGGGCACCGCGACCCGCGCGGCCGACCTCTCCGGCCTGCTCGCCGGCGAGGAGGAGCTGACGAGTTTCGCCACGATCCTCACCGATCCGGCGGTGATCACGGCGCCTGAACGGGCATCGATCCTGCAGTTGCTGGGCAACGGATGGCTCTCGCAGCCCACCCAGGCCGCGGCCGCCCTGTCGGCGCACCGCACGCAGACGCAGCAGACGCTCGACGCGGTCGCGGTCGTGCCGCCGAGCGACATCACGCTCGCCGCGACGAGCGCCCCGCTCACCTTCTCGGTGCGAAACGATCTGCCGTGGCCGGTCTCACTCGAACTCATCGCGACACCGAACGACCCCCGCCTGATCGTGCAGAACACGACGCCGGTCGAGGCCGGCCCGAGCCAGAGCACCCGCGTGCAGGTGCCGGTGCAGGCCCGTGTCGGCAGCGGTGAGTCGTCGCTCGCGCTGCAGTTGCGCAGCACCTCGTCGGTGGAGATCGGCGGCACCGTTCCGGTGCACGTGACCGTGCGGGCCGAGTGGGAGTCGGTCGGCGTGGCCGTCATGGCGGCCCTCATCGCCGCCCTGATCGTCGTCGGAATCGTGCGCACGGTGCGCAAGCTGCGGCGCCGAGCCGCGTCGACGCCCGCGGACGAACCGGGCGAGGGTGCACCGAGCAACCACACACCGAGCAATGACGCACCGGGCGACACCTCACCGAAAGAAGAGGGCACGCATGCCTAGTCTCGGTCGCGCCAGCGCCATCATCGGTGCCGGCACCCTCGTCTCGCGTATGACGGGCCTCGTCCGCTCGATCCTGCTCGTCGCGGTGATCGGCTCATACGAGAGCCGCCCGGCCGACGCCTTCGCGATCGCCTCGGCGCTGCCCACGAACGTCTACGAACTGCTCGCAGCGGGCGTGATCACCGGCATCATCGTGCCGCAGATCGTCAAGTCCGCCGCCCACTCCGACGGCGGATCGAAGTTCGTCTCGAAGCTCCTCACCCTCGGCACCGTGGTGCTCGTCGCGGCCACCGCGATCGCCATGCTGATCGCGCCCGCGCTGATCTGGATCTACGCCTCCAGCTACCCGCCGGCGCAACACGCGCTGTCCGTCTCGTTCGCCTACTGGCTGCTGCCGCAGCTGTTGTTCTACGGCCTCTACGCCCTGCTCGGCGAGGCGCTCAACGCCCGACGGGTGTTCGGTCCCTACAGCTGGGCACCCACGGTCAACAACCTCGTATCGATCGCGGGCTTCATCGTCTTCCTCGTCGTCTTCGGCGGTCCATACACCCAGATCGGCGACTGGACCCCGGGCATGATCGCGCTGCTGGGCGGCACCTCGACCCTCGGTATCGCGCTGCAGACGATCGTGCTGCTGTTCTTCTGGAAGCGCACCAAGCTCGACATCCGTCCCGACTTCGGTTGGCGCGGCATCGGCCTGCGTCACATCGGCACCCTCGCGTGGTGGACGTTCCTCGCCGTCGTCGTCGGCCAGCTCGCGTACATCGTGCAGACGCAGGTGGTCACTCAAGCGTCGGGCAAGGCGAGCATCGCCGTGCTGGGCTACGCGTGGCTGATCTTCATGCTGCCGCACTCGATCGTCGCGATGTCGATCTCGACGGCCTACTTCACGCGGCTGGCAGAAGAGATCGCCGAAGGCCGAATGGATGCCGTGGGCCCGAACCTCGACGAATCGATCCGCTCGATCGCCCTGTTCGGCTTCGGCTTCACGGCGGCGATCGCCGCGGCATCCGTGCCCGTCTCGCGTATCTTCAGCGACTCCACCGAGGGGGCCGTCGCGACCGCGTGGGTCGTGTGCGCCTACCTCGTGGCGCTCGTGCCGTTCGGGGTGCTGATGGTGATCCGCCGTGCGTTCTTCGCCTTCCAAGACACGCGCACGCCGTTCTGGTTCGGCCTGGCCCAGGCCATCGCCACGGCGATCGGCGCGCTGCTGGCCTGGGCTGCCGTCGCGCTCGGCCTGCTGCCGCTCGGTTTCCTCGCGGCCGGGGTCGCGCTGACGCAGTCGCTGGCGACTCTCGTGCAGCTGCCTCTCGCGGTGCGGCTGCTGCGTCGTCACACCGATACGGCGGCGCTGCGCGCGAGCTGGCGCGCTCTCGGACGGTTCGCCCTCGCGGCCGTGCCCGCGTTCGCCGCCGGCTGGGCGACGTTCCTGCTCATGGGCGGGGCTGGCGGCTGGGCCGCCAGCGACAGACTGCTCGGGGCCGTCGGCGCGGCGATCGTGGCTGGCGTCTCGATCCTCGTCTACGTCGCCGCGCTCGCGCTGCTTCGCGCACCCGAGCTCGCGATCGCGCAGCGCACCGTACGGCGCATGCTCGGCCGGTGAGCGAAGGCGGGCTCCCTGCTGTGAGGGCGCTGATGCCGGCCGGCATGTCCCGCGCGGCGGAATGCGCCGCGGCTACCATGGGTTGAATGCGCTGGGGCCCGCCACCGGGCATCCGCAGATGAAGGGGAAGCACGTGCGACAGGTCATCATCATCGGCTCCGGACCCGCGGGGTTCACCGCCGCCATCTACGCGGCGCGCGCGAACCTCAGCCCGTTGCTGATCGCGAGCTCCGTCGAAGCCGGCGGCGAGCTGATGAACACCACCGAGGTGGAGAACTTCCCCGGCTTCCCCGAGGGCATCATGGGCCCCGACCTCATGGCGAAGATGCAGGAGCAGGCCGAGAAGTTCGGCACCGAGGTGCTCTACGACGACGTCACCGCGCTCGACCTCGCCGGCCGCACCAAGACGGTCACGCTCGGCAGCGGCGCGGTGCACGAAGCGGATGCCGTGATCTTCGCCACGGGATCGGCGCCCCGCAAGATCGGCGTCGTCGGTGAGCAGCGCCTTTCGGGCCACGGCGTCTCGTACTGCGCGACGTGCGACGGGTTCTTCTTCCGCGAGCAGGAGATCGCCGTCGTCGGCGGTGGCGACTCGGCGATGGAGGAGGCGACGTTCCTCACCAAGTTCGCGTCGAAGGTCTACGTCATCCACCGCCGCGACGAGCTGCGCGCCTCGAAGATCATGCAGGAGCGCGCGTTCGCGAACGAGAAGATCGAGTTCGTCTGGAACAGCGAGGTCGTCGACGTGGTCGGCGACGACGCGGTGACGGGCCTGCTGCTGCGCGACACCGTCGACGGATCCACCCGGGAACTCCCGGTCACGGGCGTTTTCGTCGCGATCGGCAACGACCCGCGCACGCATCTCGTGCACGACCAGCTCGACATCACCGAGCACGGCACCGTGTGGGTGGATGGCCGTTCGTCGCGCACGTCGGTGCCCGGCGTGTTCGCCGCCGGTGACGTCATCGACCCGACCTACCGGCAGGCGGTCACCGCCGCCGGCAGCGGCGCGATCGCCGCGCTCGACGTGGAGCACTACCTCGCCGCTCTGGGCGACGCCGGTGCCCCCGCTCCGGATGCCTCGGAGATCGACCACCTCACCGACGCCGACGGCGACGCGGACACCGCCACGGCCTGACCGGGCCTCGCGGAACAATCCCGCGCGCATCCCTGTTGTAGCGACTATCGCTTCTGTAAGGAGAAGAACATGACTGCGAAGGCCACGAACGAAAGCACCTGGAAGCAGGACGTCATCGACGCCGAAGGTCCCGTGCTGGTGGACTTCTGGGCCGAGTGGTGTGGACCGTGCCGCATGGTCGGCCCGATCCTCGACGAGATCCAGACCGAGAACGGCGACAAGCTGACGGTGCTGAAGCTCAACGTCGACGAGAACCCCAACCTCGCCATGGAGTACCAGATCACCTCGATCCCCGCGATGAAGGTGTTCAACAAGGGTCAGGTCGAGAAGACGATCATCGGCGCCAAGCCGAAGTTCGCCCTCGAGCAAGACCTCGCCGCCTACATCGGCTGACGATCCGCCTCTCTGCACCGCACGGGTGCGCGTGGAGCGCTGTTACGACGCCTCCACGCGCACCGACGCATCCCACGTGCGGTGCGGCTCGCTGCCGAGCAGCCGCCACACCGCGCGCGTGAGCGCCGGGTAGTCGAGCGAGATCTGGCGCAGCACGCGGTAGTTGCGTGCGGCCGTCGGCCGGTTTCCCCCGTCGGCGGCGATGTTCTCAGCGCGCAGGGTCAGCACGACGAGTTCGTCGACGGTGGGCAGATCTTCCATGAAGTCCCACGGGTCTTCCCCGTCGCGAATGCGCTCCTCGATGAGCACCGAGAGCTCGTCGGATGCCTCGGCGCGCAGCAGCTCGAGGCTGGCGCGTCGGGGCAGCGGAGGGCGATCGGTCACCCTTCCAGCCTACGTCGGTGCGGAGCGGTCAGAGCGCGCCGTACTCCGTTTCCCCGAGCTCCGCGAGAATGCGATTCAGATCCTGGATCGTCGCGAAATCGATGTTGATCTGGCCTTTTCGCGCGGTCAGTGAGATCTTCACCTTGGTGTTGAGGCGGTCTCCGAGGCGCTCGGCGACGTCGTCGAGGTGCGCCCGACGGGCGCCGGCCTTCGGTGGCAACGGGCGGTGGGCACCGGCATCCGCCGTCTTCGCGGCCGCCTCGGCGGCGCGCACCGAGAGGTCTTCGTTGACGATCTTGTCAGCGAGCCGCTGCATGGCCACGGTGTCGTCGAGCGAGAGGATCGCGCGTGCGTGACCCGCGCTGAGCACTCCCGCGGCGACCCGCTGCTGCACCGGCACGGGCAGTTTGAGCAGGCGGATCGTGTTGCTGATCTGCGGCCGCGACCGGCCGATGCGAGTGGCGAGCTGCTCTTGCGTAATGCCGAAGTCTTCGAGCAGCTGCTGGTATGCCGACGCCTCTTCGAGCGGATTCAGCTGAGAGCGGTGCAGGTTCTCGAGCAGCGCGTCACGCAGCAGGTCTTCGTCGGCTGTGTCGCGCACGATCGCGGGGATCGAGGTCAGTCCCGCCTCGCGCGAGGCGCGGGTGCGACGTTCACCCATGATGAGCTCGTATGCACCCTCGTCGTTCGTCCGAACGACGACGGGCTGCAGCACGCCGAACTCGCGGATGCTGTGCACGAGCTCGGCGAGGTCGTCGGGGTCGAAGTTGGTGCGCGGCTGCCGCGGGTTCGGCACGATCTCGTTCGGATCGATCTGGATGAGTCGTGCGCCGGGCACCGCGACCAGCTCGGGGGCATCCTCCGACGGCGCGGTGTCGGACGTGGGCGTATCCAGCGGCGCGTCGACCGGCGCGGGCGACGCGGTCTGTGACTCATCGAGGTCAGCCTCGGGCGAGGCATCCGCGGCGCGCGCGGCCGCCCGGGCAGCCGGCGTCGAAGCGCCGGGGAAGAACACGTCGACGGGGCGCGCCTCGGCACTCTCAGAGGTGGGGATCAGTGCGCCGATCCCCCGGCCCAGTCCGGTTCGCTTCGCCATCAGAGTGCTCCCTCGTTCGTGGCCGCCTGCTGTCTGCGCACCAGTTCCACCGCCGCCTCGCGGTACGAGACCGCACCGACCGATTGTCCGTCGTACGCGATGACCGTCTGCCCGAAGCTCGGCGCCTCAGAGACGCGCACCGACCGCGGAATGACGGTGTGCAGCACCTCACGCGGAAAATGCGCCCGCACCTCGTCGGCGACCTGCTGCGCGAGCCGGGTGCGGCCGTCGTACATCGTGAGCAGGATCGTCGACAGGTGCAGCGACGGGTTCAAGTGCTTCTGGATCATGCGAATACTGCCGAGCAGCTGGCTCAGCCCTTCGAGTGCGTAGTACTCGCACTGGATCGGGATCATCAGCTCGCTCGCCGCCGTGAAGGCGTTGATGGTCAGCAGGCCCAGGGACGGCGGGCAATCGATGAGCACGAAATCCGGGCGTTCGGTCGACGCCTCGAGGTATTCCTCCAGCGCCGTGCGCAGCCGGTGTTCACGCGCGACCTGCGAGACGAGCTCGATCTCGGCGCCCGCGAGGTGGATCGTACTCGGCGCACAGAGCAGATTCGGCGACTCGGGGCTTGTCTGGATGATGTCGGCGAGCGGGAACTCGTCGATCAGCACGTCGTAGACGCTCGGAATGTCGGCGGTATGGGGCACACCGAGTGCCGTCGATGCGTTCCCCTGCGGATCGAGGTCGATCACCAGCACGCGTGCGCCGAGCGATGCCAGGGCAGCGGCCATGTTCACGGTGGTCGTCGTCTTTCCGACGCCACCCTTCTGGTTCGAGATCGTGAGCACGCGGGTCTGACCGGTGAACTCGACCGAGACACCCTCGAGCGCCTTGCGGCGCGAGGTGAGGTCGGCGAGTTCTCGCGCGATCGGGCTGTCGTCGAGAGAGAAGGGTGCGGGAGAGGTCGCATTCTCCGAATCCGGCACCATCAACTCCCGTCTTTTGCCAACCATCCCACTGTAGTCGAGGCCACCCCCACCACAGTCCGCGCGCCGGCCTCTCGTCGCTTTTCTGAGCGATGTTTCACGTGCAACACACTCGAGCAAGCTCACTCGGGAGCAGTGCTTCCCTAGCTTCCTGCGACATGTTTCACGTGAAACAGTTCGGGCGCCCAGCAAGCGCGCATGGCGGCGGAGCCAGTTTCAGGTGAGCGCAGCGCAGAGCCCTGAGCGCGAAGCCCGATGTTTCACGTGGAACATGCGGCTGGCGCCCTCGTCCGCGAGCACCACGCGCGGAGGGTGGATCTCCTCGCAACACCAACATGACGCGCCGTTCGGCAATGCGACTGTTTCACGTGAAACACGTCCGAATCACACCGTGCGCATGGCGGCGAGACCAGTCCCAGGGTCAGCACAGCGCACTGATCACGAAGTCCGGATGTTTCACGTGAAACATCTCGTCGGCGACATCACCCGGGAGCACCAAGCATGGAGGGAGGATCTCCTCGGGAGACGAACGCACCGCACGGACCGACAGATCAAATGTTTCACGTGAAACACTCGAGCGACGGAGACGCGCTGGCTGTGCGATACGTATCCCCGCAGCGGTCAGAGCAGTTGCCGCATCCATCGACGTTTCACGTGAAACATCGACCTGCAGCCAGGTCACCCGACGCTCCATCGGTTCGATGAGCACCCACTCGACGTCAGGCCGCGCGATCGCCAGCACCAACCCCGGCAACCCCGCACCCGAGCCGACGTCACCGACACGTGCACCCGATGCGAACAGCGGGCCCGCAACCGCCGAGTTGAGGATGTGCCGCGACCACAGGCGCGCCGGTTCGAGTGGTCCGATCAGACCGCGTTCCTCGCCATGCTCGCCGAGGGCGGCGGTGAATCGGCGCGCAAGTTCGATGCGGTCGCCGAAGACCACGGATGCCTCGGCCGGCTCAACCTCGATCATGGGCATGTTTCACGTGAAACAGTGCGGTCAGCCGCGGCGGATGACGGTGTGGCGATCGCTGCCTTCACCGTACGACTCCGACACGAGGCCGCGGTCCGCGACGATGTCATGGATGAGCTTGCGCTCGTAGCTCGACATCGCCGGCAGGGATGCCTGCGAGGCGCCCTCGTCGAGCCGCGCGATCGCTCGGTCGACCAGCTTCTCGAGCTGACGCTGACGTGCATCGCGCGATCCACCGACGTCGAGGATCAACCGCGAGAACCGGCCGGTCTGCGTCTGCACGGCGATACGCGTGAGCTCTTGCAGCGCCTGCACCGTCTCGGGGTCGGAGAGCAACCGCAGGGCATCCTCGTCGTCGTTCTCGACCGAGACATACGCCCGCCCGGCGCGCACGTCGAGCGTCAGGTCGCCCTCGATGTCGGCGATGTCGAGCAGACCCTCGAGGTAGTCCGCGGCGACGTCGCCCTCCTGCTCGAGCTGCTCGACGGTGGCGGCGGCGCTCCGGGCATCGAGGCCCGCGGGCGCGGCCTGGTCAGTGCTGTTGCTCATGATGGTCCTCGCTTCGTCGTTCAGGCTTTGCCCGAGGGCTTCGCGTCGTCGTCCGGCTTCGCGTCACCAGGCTTCGCGTTCCCCGTGGGCTTCGCGCCGCCGGGCTTCGCGTTACCGGGGTTCTTCGGGTCGGCCGGCTTGTTCTTCTGCGCCTGCTTCTTGGCCCGCTGCTTACCGGTGGGCTGCTGACGCTTGGGGGCCTGCTCCTTCGCCTTCTGCGCCTCTTCATACAGACGCTGCTGCTCCGCCTCGTACTTCTCCATGGGAACGACCTTGCCCGAGGCATCCAGTGCCTTGCCCTTGCGTGCGAGACGCTCTTCGCGTGCCTTGGCGGCGTCCGATCCGGGGGTCGGCAGGTTCCGGATCACGAGGAACTGCTGCACCATCGTCCAGATGTTGGAGGTGAACCAGTAGAGCACGACGCCGAGGGGGAAGAAGACACCCGAGAAGATGAAGGCGAGCGGCAGGATGTAGAGCATGATGCGCTGCATCTGGTACGCCTGGCCGGTCTTGGCCTCGGGGGAGAGGTTCTTCGAGATGATCTGCAACTGGGTGATGAACTGCGACGCGATCATGAGGACGACCAGGATCACGAGGATCGTGACCGTCGCCTCCCAGCCGTCGGGCTTCTGGTTGACGGCTTCGATGAGGCTCGTGTGGAGCGGCGCGACACCGAACAGCTTCGCTTCGTAGAACTGCCAGGTGAGTTCCTTGTTCAAAAAGCCCACGCCGCCGACGCCCCATTCGGCGTGCTTCTTCACGTCGCTGAGCGTATAGAACATACCGAGCAGGATCGGCATCTGCACGAGCAGGGGCAGGCAGCTCGACACGGGCGTCGTGCCGTGCTTCTTGTACAGCGCCATGGTCTCGCGGCTCATCGCCTCGCGGCTGAGCTGATCCTTCTTGCCGCGGTACTTCTCCTGAACTTTTCGCAGTTCAGGGGCGATTTCCATCATCTTGCGTTGGCTCTTGATCTGCCGCACGAAGAGGGGGATCAGAGCCGAACGCACCACCACCACGAGGCCAATGATCGACAGCACCCAGGTGAGACCGGCGTCGGCCGGCAGACCGATGGAGGTGAAGATCCAGTGCCAGAACACCAGGATCGCCTCGACGATCCACTTGAACGGCCACATGATGGTGCTGAAGAAGTCGAGACTCGTCGACGGGGCGGGCGTCGTCGGCGTCGGCACGACGGGCGTCGGGGTCGCCGCAGCCGCACGGTAGAGAAGATCCAGCACGGATCAGTCCTTTCTCGGCGAAGCGCCCGCGGGTGCCTCGTCAGTGGAGGGCACGACGAAGCCGTACCGGGTCAGGTCGTGTCGGAAGTGCGCGTGCAGCGGCACGTCGTCGACGCCGCCGCGGGCCCACGGATGGCAGCGGGCGAGGCGGGCGGCAGTGAGCGCCGAGCCCTTCAGCAGCCCGTGCTGCTGCACAGCGCCGACCGCATAGGCCGAGCACGACGGGTAGTACTTGCAGACGTCGCCGTAGAGAGGCGAGATCACCGAGCGATACGCCTGCAGCACGACGAGCCCGAGGTTCCGCGGCACGAGAGGAACGGCGGGAAGGACATCGGATGCCGCGAACCGGCCGGTTCCCACCGAATACGAGGGCAGGGTCGTCGCGCTCACGCGGCCGCTCGCCGGTCGAGGCAGCGGGCGACCTCGGTGCGCAGGGACGCGAAGTCGGCGGTCGCCGACGTGGGCAGCGCCCGGATCACGATGTCGGAGCCCGGGCGCAGCCGCGGCAGCGCCTCGGCGCACACCGCTTTGAGTCGGCGACGCACGGTGTTGCGGGTCACGGCCGTTCCCACCTGCTTGCTGACGATGAAGCCGAACCGCGCCGGGCGGTCTTCGGCGGTGGCGACCACGTAGGTCACCGTGTGTGCGGCGGCGCACCGGGCACCCCCGCGGACGACGGCTTTGTACTCCGCCCCGCGCGTGATGCGATTCCCGCGCGCCAGCACTGCGACGAAGGTCAGGCCGAGAGCTCGGTGCGACCCTTGGCGCGGCGCGCCGACAGGATCGAGCGACCGGCACGCGTGCGCATGCGGGCGCGGAACCCGTGCTTCTTGGCGCGGCGGCGGTTGTTGGGCTGGAACGTGCGCTTGCTCATGAGGATCACTCCGGATCGGCGGTCACCCGAACGCTCTAGACCGGGGACACAGGTACAGGGGACTGCCCGTGTGGGCATAAGTCAACCGACTAAGAATACGTCGAGAAAGCCGAGACCTCAAACCAGCGATGCGGGAGGCGCGGCGAACATGCCATTATCCACCGCCTGTGGATGACGGGTGGCAGGGACACGCGGCCCGGAACTACAGTGGATTTTGCTCTCGACGAGGTCCCTGGTTACCGTGGCTCGGGTAGTTATCCACAGGGGGTTCGATGTCACAGCACGATGTTCCGGATGTCCCGGTGTGGACGGCCGTGCTCGAGCACCTCGACGGCGATGAGCGCGTCACGCCGCAGATGCAGGGGTTTCTGAGCCTCGCCGTCGCACAGGGCGTGATGGGCGGAACGCTCTACCTCGACGTGCCGAACCCGCTCACCGCCGAAACGCTCAACAAGCGCCTGCGCGGCCCCATCATGGAGGCCCTCGCGCACGTCGACGCCGAGCCGGCCGCGACGACCTTCCGCGTCGTCGTCAACCCCGAGCTGATCGACGCGCATCTGACGACGCCGATCCCGATCCAGTCGGGGGCGACCCTCTCCGCGGTGCCGATCGTGCGGCCCGCGGTCGACGAGACGCCCGACCCGGTCGCCGCGCCCTCGCGCAGCGACACGCGCCTGAACCCGAAGTACGCCTTCGACAACTTCGTCATCGGCCAGTCCAACCGGTTCGCGCACGCGGCGGCGGTCGCCGTCGCCGAGGCCCCCGCCAAGGCCTACAACCCGCTGTTCATCTACGGCGACTCGGGCCTCGGCAAGACGCACCTGCTGCACGCGATCGGCAACTACGCGATCGACCTGTTCCCGGGCATCCGCGTGCGCTACGTCTCGAGCGAAGAGTTCACGAACGACTTCATCAACTCGATCGCGAACAACCGCGGCTCCGCCTTCCAGGCCCGCTACCGCGACGTCGACATCCTGATGATCGACGACATCCAGTTCCTGCAGGGCAAGGCCGAGACGCAGGAGGCGTTCTTTCACACGTTCAACACGCTGCACGACCACGACAAGCAGGTCGTGATCACGAGCGACGTGCCGCCTCGCCACCTCACCGGGTTCGAAGACCGCATGCGCAGCCGCTTCGAGTGGGGTCTCATCACCGACGTGCAGGCGCCCGACCTCGAGACCCGCATCGCGATCCTTCGCAAAAAGGCTCAGTCCGAGCGCCTGCTCGTCCCCGACGAGGTGCTCGAGTACATCGCAACGAAGGTCTCCAGCAACATCCGCGAGCTCGAGGGCGCGCTCATCCGCGTGTCGGCCTTCGCGAGCCTCAACCGCTCGAACCTCGACATCTCGCTCGCCCAGACGGTGCTGCGCGACATCGTCGACACCGATGACGCGAACGTCATCATGCCGACCGACATCATCGCCGCAACGGCGCAGTACTTCCGCCTGTCGGTCGACGACCTCTACGGATCGAGCCGCTCGCAGTCGGTCGCCACCGCACGACAGATCGCGATGTACCTGTGCCGCGAGCGCACGAACCTGTCGCTGCCGAAGATCGGTCAGCTGTTCGGCAACCGCGACCACACGACGGTCATGTACGCGTGCAAGAAGATCGCGCAGCTCATGAAAGAGCGTCGCTCGATCTACAACCAGGTCTCCGAGATCACGACGCAGCTCGGTCGCGCCTCGCGATGACCCCGTGTGGCGCGACGCGCCACCTCTGACTTGACAGCGCAGCGCCCTCTGCCCCATCATGCGCGTTCTGCACAGTGTGGAGAGCCTGTGGATAACTTCGCGTCGACACCGGACAACTGTGAGCGGATCACGCAATGCTGTGGACGGACGGATGCCACGACCACCGCGCCCGATGCCTGTCGAACACAGGCATCCGCAGCCCGCTCACAAGTTACACGCGTGTGGTTCCCGCTCGTCGAGCGGCATCGCGGTGGTTATCCACAGTTTCCACAGCTGTTAACACCATGACAGATAACTCTCTCATGAAATCCCGTTCGATCACCGAGACGGCGACCGGCGCCAGCCGAGACGGCCCTGCGAGAATCACACGACCGGGCACTAGAATGGAGACGCCCATGCCGACCCGTAGGGAGCGCCAGTGAAGTTTCACGTGAATCGCGACGTATTCAGCGAGGCCGTGTCGTTCGTCGTCAAGCTCCTGCCGCAGCGGAACCCCCAGCCGATCCTGGCCGGTGTGCTGATCGAGGCATCCGACGAAGGTCTCTCGCTCGCCGCGTTCGACTACGAGGCCTCGGCCCGCACGACCATCGAGGCGACCGTCGACGAGCCGGGGACGATCCTGGTGCACGGCCGGCTGCTCTCCGAGATCGCCAGCCGCCTGCCGAACGCACCGATCCAGATCGAGGTCGGCGAAGACGACGGCATCGTGCTCACCTGCGGCTCGGCGCGCTTCACGCTCGCGTCGATGCCGGTGCAGGAATACCCCGCCATCCCCGAAGTGTCGGGCGAGTCGGGCCTCGTTCCCGCCGAAGAGTTCGCCACCGCCATCGCGCAAGTCGCGTTCGCCGCGTCACGCGACGACGTCACCCCCGTACTCACCGGCGTGCAGCTCGAAGTCTCAGGCACGCAGCTGAGCCTCGTCGCGACCGACCGGTACCGCGTGGCGCTGCGCGAAGTGGCGTGGGATTTCGGCGACCACGGCGGCACCGGCGCCGGCGACGAACCCACGACGGCGCTCGTTCCGGCGCGCACCCTGACCGAGGTCGGCAAGACCTTCGCCCACTCGGGCGACATCCAGGTCGCGTTCTCGGGTTCGGGCGATCGCGAGATCATCGCGTTCACCTCGGGCAACAAGACCGTCACCTCGCTACTGATCAAGGGGAACTTCCCCCCGGTCCGGCGGCTTTTCCCCGAGCAGACCGACCACTACGCGGTCGTCTCGACCTCGGATCTCGCCGAGGCCGTGCGCCGCGTCTCGCTCGTGCTCGACCGCTCCGCCCCGCTGCGGTTCACCTTCACCGAAGACGGTGTGTCGATGGATGCCTCGGGCACCGAGCAGGCACGGGCGACCGAGTCTGTCGACGCGACCCTCGCCGGCGAGGAGGTCACCCTCGGCCTCAACCCGCAGTACCTGCTCGAGGCGCTCGGCGCGGTCAAGAGCGAGTTCGCACGCATCACGTTCACCTCGAGCGACAACGCGAACAAGCTCAGCCCCGTGCTGATCACTCCGCAGACCTCGGCGGGCGACGCGAACGCGGTGAGCTTCAAGTACCTGCTGCAGCCGAACCTGCTGCTTCGCTGATCTTCCCCCCGCGAACCTCGTCGCGAGCGAGCGCTCCGCCGACCCCGCCCACGTCGGCGGCGCCCCGTAGGCTGAATCGGTGATCGTCGAGCAACTGAGCCTCGTCGACTTCCGCAACTATGCGGCGGTCGATGTGGCGCTCGGCGCGGGCGCGAACGTCTTCGTCGGGCGCAACGGTCAGGGCAAGACGAACCTCGCCGAGGCGATCGGGTTCTTCGCGACGCTCGGCTCGCACCGCGTGTCGCAAGACGCGCCGATGGTGCGCGACGGTGCGGATGCCGCGGTCGTGCGTATGCGCCTCGCCTACGGGGAGCGCCGGGTGCTGCTCGAGGCGCAACTCAATCGCACCGGCAGCAACAAAGCGCGCGTGAACGGCGCCGCGGTGAAGACCGCCGAGCTGCCGCGCTACGCGCAGGTGGTGTTGTTCGCCCCCGAAGACCTGCAGATCGTGCGGAACGATCCATCGGCGCGCCGCCGCTTCGCCGATCAGCTGCTCGTGCAGCGCGCGCCCCGCATGGCGGGGGTTCTCGCCGACTACGACCGGGTGGTCAAGCAGCGCACGGCGCTGCTGAAGTCGGCGCGAGCCCGTGGCATCCGCGGCGATGCGCTCTCGACCCTCGACGTGTGGAACGACAAGCTGGTGCAGCTCGGCACCGAAGTGATCCGAGCCCGGCTCGCCCTCGCCGCCGATCTGTCCGGGCCCGTGGCCGAGGCGTACACCGCGATCGCGGGTGAAGACCACCGTCCCGAACTCGAATGGGCGCTGTCGATCGGCGGCGCCGACCCCGAAGACGACCTCGACGCCCCGGCCACCGGGGTCGCGACATCTGCCGCTGACGATGCGCAGCGCGGTGCGGCGGCGGAGCTCGAGGCTCAGTTCCGTGCGGCGCTCGCCCAACGCCGCGCCGCCGAGCTCGACCGGGGGCTGACCCTGGTGGGGCCGCACCGCGACGACCTGCTGCTGCGCGTGCGCGGGCTGCCGGTCAAGGGCTACGCATCGCACGGCGAATCGTGGTCGGTCGCCCTCGCCCTCCGCCTCGCCTCGGCGCAGCTGCTGCGGGCGCAGTCGCAGCTCGGCGACCCGATCCTCATCCTTGACGACGTGTTCGCCGAGCTCGACGCCGACCGCCGGGCGCGCCTGGCTGCCCTCGTCGGCGGGTTCGAGCAGGTCGTCGTCACGGCGGCGGTCGAGAACGATGTGCCCGAAGCCCTGCGTGCGCGCACCGTGCGGGTCGTCGCCGGAACGATCGTCGAGGACGGCGCCCATGACTGACGAGGTTCCCGAGACGATCGGCACCTATCTGCGCCTGCGCGGGCTCGACCCCTCGCCGCGCGCCGCGCGCCGGCGCAAGCGCCGGGCTGCCGAAGACGACGACAAGATGCCGTTCGCCCCCGGCCGCGACCCGAAAGGCCTCGGCGATGTGCTCGGCGACCTCACCCGGCAGTCGGGATGGGACTCGCAGCTGGCACGGGAAGATCTCGTGCTGCAGTGGGAAGAGGTGACCGGCGCCGAGACCGCCCGGCACGCCCGGCCGGTCGCCCTCGAGGGGGGACTTCTCACCGTGCAGTGCGACTCGACGGCGTGGGCGAAGAACCTGCAGCTCATGCGCGGCGAGATCGTCACCCAGCTCGTTCGCCGCTTTCCCGACGCCGGCGTGCAGAACGTGCGTTTCGTCGGCCCGGACGTTCCCTCATGGAAATGGGGCCCCAGAGCCGTTCCAGGGCGCGGTCCTCGCGATACCTACGGCTGAGCGACGTCCACCGGCATCCGACGCGCTTTCAGGGCGGCACAGGGCCATTCAGCCGACGAAAGGGCCGCGAACACGATAGACTTGGTCGACCCTGACTATCGACCCGGGAGTGCTCGAAACCTATGACGTCCGATACCCCCGACAGCGTTCCCGAAGAGCTCCCCGCCGAGCCCGCTCACCCCTCTCACAGAGTCGAGAACGATTACGGGGCCGACGCCATCCAGGTGCTCGAAGGCCTCGAGGCGGTGCGCAAGCGCCCGGGCATGTACATCGGCTCGACCGGTGAGCGGGGCCTGCACCACCTCGTCTACGAGATCGTCGACAACTCTGTCGACGAGGCGCTGGCCGGTCACAACGACCTGGTCGACGTGACGATCCTGCCCGACGGCGGCATCCGCGTGATCGACCGCGGCCGTGGCATCCCGGTCGACCCGCACGCGTCCGACCCGACCAAGTCGACGGTCGAGGTTGTGCTCACGGTGCTTCACGCCGGCGGCAAGTTCGGTGGCGGCGGCTACGCGGTCTCGGGTGGCCTGCACGGCGTGGGTTCGTCGGTCGTGAACGCTCTTTCGACGCAGTTCGACGTCGAGATCCGCCGGCAGGGCTATGTCTGGCGGCAGACGTTCGCGGGCGGCGGCAAGCCGCAGGGCCCGCTCGCGCGCGGCGAAGAGACCACCGAGACCGGCACGGTCATCACGTTCTGGCCCGACGCGACCATCTTCGAGACGGTCGAGTTCGACTACGACACGCTGCGCACACGGTTCCAGCAGACCGCGTTCCTCAACAAGGGCCTGCGCATCACCCTCCGCGACCTGCGCCCCTCGTCGGCGTACGTCGTCGACGGCGAAGACGGTCAGTCGGTCGAGCGTCAGCCGCACGACGACTTCCACTACGAGCGCGGGCTCGTCGACTACGTCGAATACCTCAACAAGATCCGCAAGGCCGAGGTCGTCAACGACGAGATCATCGAGGTCGAGGCCGAAGACACCGTGCGGCACATCTCGCTCGAGCTCGCCATGCAGTGGACGACGAGCTACACCGAGAACGTCTTCACGTTCGCGAACACGATCAACACCCACGAGGGCGGCACGCACGAAGAGGGTTTCCGTGCCGCGATGACGACGTACATCAACAAGTACGCGCGTGAGAAGGGTCTGCTCAAAGAGAAAGACGACAACCTCACCGGCGACGACATCCGCGAGGGTCTCACCGCGGTCATCTCGGTGAAGCTGTCCGAGCCGCAGTTCGAGGGACAGACGAAGACGAAGCTCGGCAACACCGAGGCGAAAGCCTTCGTGCAGAAGGTCGTCGGCGACCAGCTCACCGACTGGCTCGACCGCAACCCTGCCCAGGCCAAGCGCGTCATCATGAAGGCGGTGGATGCCGCGACCGCGCGCCTCGCCGCACGGAAGGCCCGCGAGACCGCACGCCGCAAGAGCGTCTTCGAGTCGTTCTCGATGCCCGAGAAGCTCAAGGACTGCACGAGCAAAGACCCGTCGATCTCTGAGATCTTCCTCGTCGAGGGTGACTCGGCCGGCGGTTCGGCCGTGTCGGGTCGCGACCCCGAGCGGCAGGCGATCCTGTCGCTGCGCGGAAAGATCCTCAACGTCGAGAAGGCGCGCCTCGACCGTGCGCTCGGCAACGCCGAGATCCAGGCGATGATCTCGGCCTTCGGCACGGGCATCGGTGAAGACTTCGACGTCGCCAAGGCGCGGTATCACAAGATCGTGCTGATGGCCGATGCCGACGTCGACGGCCAGCACATCACGACGCTGCTGCTCACGCTGCTGTTCCGTTACATGCGCGGGCTCATCGAGGCCGGCTACGTCTACCTGGCCATGCCGCCGCTCTTCCGGCTCAAGTGGTCGAACTCGCCGCACGAGTACGTCTACAGCGACCGCGAACGCGACGCGTTGCTCGCCGAGGGCATCGCCGCCGGCAAGCGCATCCCGAAAGACAACGGCGTGCAGCGCTACAAGGGTCTCGGCGAGATGAACGCCAAAGAGTTGTGGGAGACCACGATGGACCCCGACACCCGCACCCTCCGCCAGGTGACGATCGACGACGCGGCCGCCGCCGACGAGATCTTCTCCATCCTCATGGGCGAAGACGTCGAATCGCGGCGCGGATTCATCCAGCGCAACGCGAAGGACGTCCGCTTCCTGGACATCTGACCCTCTCGCAGGCTCAGACATCCGGAACGAGTGAAAGAACATCATGACTGACGAAGAACGCCCCGACCCGACCGCGCACTACAACCACGGCAACATCGACCAGGTCGACCTGCAGGTCGAGATGCAGCGCAGCTACCTCGACTACGCGATGAGCGTCATCGTCGGTCGCGCGCTGCCCGATGTGCGGGACGGCCTGAAGCCGGTGCACCGCCGCGTGATCTACGGCATGTACGACGGGGGCTACCGCCCCGACAAGGGCTTCAACAAGTGCGCCCGCATCGTCGGCGACGTGATGGGTCAGTTCCACCCGCACGGCGACTCGGCGATCTATGACGCGCTCGTGCGCCTCGTGCAGCCGTGGTCGTTGCGCTATCCGCTCGCCGAAGGTCAGGGCAACTTCGGCACGCCGGGCAACATGGGTGCCGCCGCGTCGCGCTACACCGAGACCAAGATGGCGCCGCTGTCGATGGAGATGGTGCGCGACATCGACGAAGACACCGTCGATTTCGAGCCCAACTACGACGGCAAGACGCAAGAGCCGACGGTGCTGCCGGCGCGCTTCCCGAACCTGCTCGTCAACGGCTCGGTCGGCATCGCGGTCGGCATGGCCACGAACATCCCGCCGCACAACATGCGCGAGGTGGCCGAGGGCGCCCTGTGGGCGCTCGAGCACCCGGATGCCTCGCGTGACGAACTGCTCGAAGCGCTCATGGCGCGCGTGCACGGCCCCGACTTCCCCACCGGCGCGCAGATCCTCGGCACCAAGGGAATCCGCGAGGCCCAGCGCACCGGCCGCGGGTCGATCACGATGCGTGCCGTCGTGAACGTCGAAGAGATCCACGGCCGCACGTGCCTCGTCGTCACCGAGCTGCCCTACCAGGTGAACCCCGACAACGTCGCGGCGAAGATCCGCGACCTCGCGCGCGACGGCAAGCTCACCGGCATCGCCGACATCCGCGACGAGACGAGCGACCGCACCGGTCAGCGCCTCGTGATCGTGCTGAAGCGCGACGCGGTCGCGAAGGTCGTGCTCAACAACCTGTACAAGCACACGCAGCTGCAAGAGAACTTCGGCGCGAACATGCTCGCGATCGTCGACGGTGTGCCGCGCACGCTCGCTCTCGACGGGTTCATCTCGTACTGGATCGAACACCAGGTCGAGGTCATCGTCCGCCGCACGCAGTATCGCCTGCGCGAGGCCGAGAAGCGCATGCACATTCTGCGCGGCTACCTCAAAGCGCTCGACGCGCTCGACGAGGTCATCGCGCTCATCCGCCGCTCACCCACCGTCGACGAGGCGCGCGAGGGTCTGAAGGTGCTGCTCGAGATCGACGACGTGCAGGCCGAGGCGATCCTGCAGATGCAGCTGCGCCGCCTCGCGGCCCTCGAACGCCAGAAGATCATCGACGAGGCAACCGAGCTCGAGCTGAAGATCGACGATCTCAACGACATCCTCGCCAAGCCCGGTCGTCAGCGCACGATCATCGCCGAGGAGCTCACCGGCATCGTCGACAAGTTCGGCGACGACCGGCGCACGCACATCCTGCACGGCTTCGACGGCGACATGTCGATGGAAGACCTCATCCCCGAAGAAGAGATGGTCATCACCATCACGCGGGCCGGGTACATCAAGCGCACGCGCAGCGACAACTACCGTTCGCAGCACCGCGGGGGCAAGGGCGTCAAGGGCGCACAGCTCCGCGCCGACGACGTCGTCGAGCACTTCTTCGTCACGACGACGCACCACTGGCTGCTGTTCTTCACCACCAAGGGACGCGTCTATCGCTGCAAGGCCTACGAGGTGCCTGAGGCGGGGCGGGATGCCAAGGGTCAGCATGTCGCGAACCTGCTGGCGCTGCAGCCGGGCGAAGAGATCGCGCAGATCCTCGACATCCGCGACTACAAGGCCGCGACGCACCTCGTGCTCGCCACCCGCGACGGCAAGGTGAAGAAGACCTTCCTCAGCGAGTACGACACGAACCGTCAGGGCGGCATCATCGCGATCCGCCTGCGCGGGCAAGACGAAGAGGACGGCGACGAGCTCGTCAGCGCCCTGCTCGTCGACGACACCGACGACATCCTGCTGATCTCCCGCCACGGCATGTCGCTGCGCTTCACGGCGACCGACGACTCGCTGCGCCCCATGGGCCGGGCGACCGAGGGCGTGAAGGGCATGAGCTTCCGCGAGGGAGATTCGCTGCTCTCGGCATCCGTCGCGAAAGACGACGCGTATGTGTTCGTCGTCACCGAAGGCGGCTACGCCAAGCGCACCAAGGTGGGCGAATACCGCCTGCAGGGGCGCGGCGGACTCGGCATCAAGGTGGCCAAACTGAGCGAGGATCGGGGCGACCTCGCGGGTGGTCTGATGGTGTCTGACGATGACGAGGTCTTGGTGGTTCTTGCCAGCGGCAAGGTGGTACGCTCTGCCGTGGCCGAGGTCCCGGCGAAGGGACGCGACACCATGGGTGTCGTGTTCGCCCGCCCCGATGACGACGATCGCATCCTTGCGATCGCGCGCAACGGAGAGCGGACGCTGGGGCAGGCTCCCGACCTGGAAGAGCCCGCCACGCCCGCTGCTGCAGACGAGACCACGCCTGCGAGCCCCGAAGAGAGTGACACTGACGCATGAGCACGGTAGCCGACAAGCTGGCGAAGAAATCTTCCAGCAAGACCAGCGCGAAGCAGGTGCGCCTGCGCCTCGTCTACGTCGACTTCTGGTCGGCTGTGAAGCTGTCGTTCCTCGCCGCGGTCGCGCTCGCGATCGTCACCGTCGTCGCCACGTTCCTCGTGTACATGGTGCTGCAGACCACCACTGTGCTGAGCAAGCTCGACGACCTGTTCAAGGCGTTCGACGATAGCTTCACGCTCAGCACCTATGTCGGACTGCCCCAGGTGATGGCCTTCGCCGCGATCGTCGCGATCTTGAACCTCATCGTCGTGACGGTGCTGGGCGCGGTCGTTGCCGGCATCTACAACCTGATGGTGAAGGTCACCGGCGGACTGCTCGTCGGCTTCACCTCGAACTGATCCGATTTTCGGATTGCCCGCGAGTCGGGTAAAGTCTTGGAGGTTGACGGCGGCGACGCCGATCTCCGGACGGGGCTATAGCTCAGGCGGTTAGAGCGCTTCACTGATAATGAAGAGGTCCCAGGTTCAAGTCCTGGTAGCCCCACCACCCCCGTCGCTTTTGTCACTGGGGGCCTTAGCTCAGTTGGTAGAGCGCCTGCTTTGCAAGCAGGATGTCAGGAGTTCGAATCTCCTAGGCTCCACGTAAAGTTGAACGTTCGAACCTTGCCCCGCGTGATCGCGGGGCAAGGTTCTTTCGTTGTGTGGCCTGGGACTGGTGGCCAGGATGGTCTGGATCGCTTCGGTCGGTTGGAGGGTGGCTTCGTCCTCGTCATCGATGGTGATGCGGTCGAACAGTGCCCGGTTGAGCATCCTCCGTTCGGCGGGTTCGGCCTTGGCGTAGACGTCGCCGATGTCGGTGAGGAGGCCGAGGATCGCGTCGAGCCCGACCTTGGCCTTGCCGTAGGTCGTCTCCAGGGTGTCGAGCCGGCCGGTGATCGCTTGCAGGCTGGCGCGGATGCGGTCTTGTTCGGTCTTGAGCAGGTCGATGGGGATCGCGTCGGCGTAGTGGGCTTGGAGGAGCTTGACCTGTTCGGCTTCGAGCTTGGCCTTCTGCCCGGCGAGGAGTTTCTTCTCGTCGCTGGTGGATTCGGAGAGGGTGTCGAACACCTGCCCGAGCACGCCCTGGACCTGTGCTGCCTCGTCCAGGCTGATGGAGATGTCTTGGTACCGAGTCTCGATGGCCCGCTCGACTCGGTGGGTGAGGATGGCGGTGCGCTGGCAGTTGTTGCGCTTGAACCGGCGGCCGGTGCAGGTGAAGTAGTCGTAGGCGACGCCCTGGTGGTTGCGGGGCCGCTCGAACATGAGCTTCTTCTCGCAGGCGCAGTAGATCGAGCCTTTGAGGTAGTGGTCGTACTTCTGCGGCTTGTCGCCGACGACGTGATGTTGCTGGAGGATCGTCTGCACCTGCTCGAACGTCTCGGGCGTCACGAGCGGATCGTGCGTGCCGGGGTAGGTGATGTCGCGGAAGGTGACGATGCCTTGGTAGTAGGGATTGACGAGGATCTTGTGCAGCGCGGTCGTGGTGACCGGCTTCGCGGGGAACGACGGCGTGGGCCGGGTGGTGAGGCCGCGGGTCTCCAGCTCGCGGGCGAGCTTCGATAGAGACCAGTCGCCGGTGGCGTAGGCGGTGAACGCGAACCGGATCAGCTCGGCCCGGTCGGGATCGAGCCGCACCTCGCGGACTTCGCGCCCGTTCGCATCGGTGGTGCGGATGTTGAGGTAGCCGATGGGTGCTCGGTGCGGGGTGCCGCCGATCGTGGCTTTCTGCACGAGTCCCTTGGTGACCTCCTGGGCGAGGTTCAGACTGTAGAACTCGGCGATGGAGGCCATGATGCCGTGCATCAGCATCCCGGAGGGGGTCTCGTCGATGTTCTCCATGACGGACACGAGGGTGACCCCGGCCTGGCGGAGGGTGGCGTGGATGATCGCGTCGTCGAGCCGGTTGCGGGCGATGCGGTCGACCTTGTTGATGATGCAGTACCGGACGGGGTGCTCGGCGAGGTAGTCCAGCATCTCCTGGAGTGCTTTGCGGCGCGCGGTCTTCCCGGACTCGCCGGGCTCGATGAACTCCGCGACGATGACCGCGTTCAGCTGGTCGGCCTTGCGCTGCGCTGCTTCGCGCTGCGCGGGAATGGAGAGCCCTTCTTCGAGACCGTTGCGGGTGGCCTGGTCCTTGGTGGAGACCCGCAGGTACGAGATCGCGGGCACTTTCCCATCGGGAAGGGTCGTTGCCTCAGAGGCGGGCTTCGGGCTGGTGGCGAGGGTGCGCAGCGCGCCGAGGTCGAGGCCAGCGGGGAGGTCGAGGAGCGTCATGGTCGTGACTGCCTTTCGGGCTCTCACCCAGCCCCGAGAGCGGGGGTGGGTGCGGGCGCCGACTGGCGGTCACGACACAAATTGGGGAGGCCTGCCGAACCACGACGGGTTCGGGCAACAAGTTGGTTAGCCGGTAGCGCCCTGGATGGACGTACAACAGGGATTCTACCGTTCGCTGCTCAGCAGCGCCCGGAGCTGGTCACCGGCCTGACCGACCGGGCCCCCGGTGCCGGCCTCGCGCAGGGCGACGCGGATGAGGACTTCGGCGATCTTCTCGGTGTCGATCTGCTCCCGCCTCGTGAACGTGACCCGCAGCCGCCGATCCGATGATGGGCGTTGGGTCTTGCGCTGATAGTTCCGCACCATGACCGCTCACCCGCCTTCAGTGTCGGCGCCCTCGTCGGGGCCGGCGTCGATGTCGAGGTCGGCGTCGTCGAGGCGGGCGAAGAACGCGTCTTCGGCGGCTTTGCGGCGGGCGACCTGTGCGATCACGAAGGCCACGAAGTCCTCGCGCCGGTTCGTGATCGGGATGTCTTCGACCGGCGGGGCCGGGGGCTCGCCGGGCCAGGCGGTCTGCCGGTCGGGGCGGTCGCGATCCAGGCGGGTGCCGGAGGCGGCGACCCAGTCGCGCAGCCGCTGCCGAGCAGCGGCGAAGTCGCGATGCCACCCGATCGCGGCCGAGGCATCCTGTTCCGGGTCGTACGCTGCGAGCCAGTGCAGGTGCAACGCGGACAGCTCCCACTTGAGCGCCGGATGCCGGTGCCACAACGGCGGGATCACCGAGACGGGCAGCGCGTACTCTCTCCTGACCCACTCGACCCACCGGTTCAGGGCGAGCCATTCCTGCTCCAGGTCGTGGGCGAGCAGCAGGTTCCAGTTCACCGGCCGCGGCGGCCCCGGCACATCATCGTCGGGACCTGTCGGACCGAAGTCCTCGTCTCCCCACTCCTCGGGGTCGGGACGGTCGGACAGGGCGGTGTCGTCGTTCGTCACGTCCGCCTCCGTTCACATGGCCCGTGCGGGCTGTTCGCGGTCGGGCTGTTCGCGGTCGGGCTGTTCCTGCTCGGGCGGCTCGAAGCCGACCTGCCGCTCGGGCTGCTGCCGGTTCGGCGACTCCATCTGCGACAGCCGGCGCGGGGTGCCGATCTCGATGTTCATCCGGGCGGCGTCGGGGCCGAACCGGTTCGCGATGAACTCCTTGCTCTCCACCCCGGTGTTCGGGTTCGTGCTGGTGTCGAGGCGGCCGTGCGCGAGGAACCAGTCCTGCTTGGCCAGCGTCTCATTCCCGCTGACGGCGGCGCCGCGGAACGCGACGACATCGTGGAAGGTGGTCGGTAGCTTGGTGCGCGACCCATCAGGCGCGAACTGGTAGTGCTCCTGCCCGGCCTTGAAGTACAGGCGCGGCTTGCCGTCGTGCCAGGTCAGCTGCGGCTCAGAGGCGACGAACCCGTAGAAGGCCTGGCCGATCTCCGGGTCGACGTCTGGTTTCTGCTCGCTCATCGTGTGCTCCCGCTCTGCTCATGCCGCCCGCTCTTCATCGGGGCTGCTCGTGGCAGGCAGGTGCACCTGACCACCCCAGAGCCCAACGAGGGGCTACTGGCGGTGGGCGTTGTGCAGGAGCCGCTCCACCTCGGCACGATCCGCCTTCAACCGGGCTCCGTCGGGGCGGGCGGGCCATGCCCGCAGGTCGGTGATGATCGGCGGTGCCGATCGCAGCAGGGTGACGGCGGTGCCGAACGGGAGGCGCCGGATGTGATCGGGCGGCAGGATCGCGACCCGCCGCACGCTCCGCTGGTTGGAGCGGGAACCGTAATCGCCGACCGTGGTGGTATCGGTCAGCTCGTCGCGTTCCCCGATCAGTGTGGAGAGGTCCTGGAGGTCGCGGCTGCTGGAGGCGCCGCCGAGGAGGATCTTCACGATGGACGCATCCCAGATCGCGCCGGCCTGGTGCTCGTTCCACTTGTCCCGAGCCTGCGCGAGGGACTGGAGCACGGCGAGGGTGGTGATGCCGGTGCCGCCGCCCTCCGCCATCAACGTCGGTAGGCTGGGAAGAGGGGCCAGGTTCCCGATCTCATCCAGACACAACAGCAGTGGCGGATCGAGTCTCGCGCCGGTGGAGCGGGCGGCCATACGACGGGCGGTCTCCACGAGGTCTTCGACCAGGGCGGCGACGAGCGCGGCACTGTTCCCGGCCCCGGCGCCGGTGGCGAGGAGAAACAGGGTGCCCCGCTCACGGATGAACGCCTCGGGGTCGAACTCCTCACCCTCGCGGGGTGAGACGGCATCGAGCACCCGCGGGTCTGCCAGCGCCGCCAGCGAGAGGCTGACGCCCTGCCAGATCGAGTCGCGGGTGCGAGGGTCGGCGTCGATCATCGACGCGAGCGAATCCGCCCACCCGGTCGCGGCGTCGGGATGGTTGGTGAGGATCGCGACCGCGTCCGCCGCGGAGGTGGGGTCGAGGGTCCATCGGAACAGCTCGGAGGGGCTACGCCGGTCGAGGGCGGCGGCGTGCAGCAGCGCCTGGAGGGCGGCTTTGGTTTTGCCTTCCCAGAAGTCGCCGCCTTCGACCCCGCCGGCGGACAGGCCGGTGGCGGAGGCGAGGCCGGCGGCGCGGATCATCGCGATCTGCGGGGACTCGCAGCCCCGGATCGGTGACCACCGCATCCCCGCCGGCAGGCCTTCGGCGAGATGCTGGGGGTCGAACACCGCCACCGGGCCGATGCGTTTGCGGGCGCGGAGGCAGGCGGTGACGTTATCCGGGCGGGTGCTGGTGGTGACGACGGCGCCGGGGGCGTCGAGGATCGCCGGAATGATCAGGTGCAGGCCTTTGCCGGAGCGGGGCGGGCCGATCAGCAGGATCGAGTCCTCCACCGACGCCCACACCTCCCGGCGGTGCGCGGTGCCGAGCCGATACCCGACATCACCCGGCCCAGGCATGTCCAGGCTGGGGCGCAGAGTGCCTGCGCGACGCATGAGCGCTTTCGCCGACGCGGCCTTGGCGACCTCGTGCCCGGTGGCGGTGCCCTCCTGCCGGTGCGGATCGCCCGCGGCCTGCCGGGTCAGCCGGCGGATCAGGCTCCCTGCCCAGAGCCCTGCCGCGGTCAGGGCGGTGAGCATGAGGGCGGCGGTGATCCAGTAGACGACTGGGCTCAGGCCGTCCGTGCCGAGCTGCCCGCCCGGGTCCGCCGGGTGGAAGATCACCGCGACCCCGCCCGTCGCCCCGGCGGTCGGCTGCGGGGTGCTGGTGAGGAACGCGGCAATACTGCCCGCGGCACGGAGCACGAAGGCGACCCCGAGCAGCCCACCGATCACGATAAGGAGGATGTTGGTGAGTTCGTCGCCCATCGGTTGGCCGGGGCGGTCCTGCGGCCCGGTCACGACAGACTCCGTGCGGAGATCGTGCCCGAGACCCGCCCGACCAGCACCACCTCGCCCGCCTTCGCCGCGGCGACGACCTGGGGGTCGAGGAGGGCCCGGGCTCGGCCGTCCGGGGCTGCGTCGGTGTGGGCGATGATGAGAGCGACGGCGATGTCTTCGCCGGAGATGAAGCCGTCACCGCCGTCGACCCGGATGGGGTCGGCCCCGCGACGCCGCCGGCCCGGCTTCTTCACCGGTTCCGGCTGCGAATCGGGGTCGGGTTCCGGGGTGGGGCGTTTGGCGGCGGGAAGGATGTCGGTAAAGGTGCTGCCGTCGACCTCGTGCACGGTCACGCGCACCGGGGTCGCCCGGTCGTGGGTGACGTGATCGATGATCTGCGCGAACATCGCCCGCCGCCACGCCCCCACATCCTCCGGCGCAGCGACCGGGTGGTGGTTGAGGGTCGCGGTGAGGGTGCCGTCCTCGTGCACGTCGAGCACGAGATGCGGCACCACCACCGGCGCGGACGAATCAGGGGAATCAGGGGTAAGTCTCATGCCCGCCAGGTGCACCCGCACCATCCGGTGCTCCTAGCTGTGCGCCGCCGCCCGCGAGCTCGTGTCGAAGAGTCTATTTTCGGCCGGGTGCAGCTGGTGCTGGACGATGTAGGAGGAGCCCTTGATCTTCCACAGCCCCTGCCCGACACCCAGCGTCGGTAGCAGCGCCTGCTCGGTGCCGGTCAGCCCTAGCGCCGCGGAGGTCGGGCCGAGCTGATCGCTCTCTTGCCGGTAAATGATCCGCGTCTCAGCGTTCGCCAACAACGAATTGGCGAGGCCGCGCATCGCCGAGCCCTGATCGCCGACGTTGTCGAGGTCGCTGACTTTGTGGAAGATCATCGCGTTCGCGATCCCGTACGCCCGCGCCAGCCGCCAGTGCGCATCCATCCGCTTGAGCAGGGCGGGTTGGGACATGAGGCGCCAGGCTTCGTCGTAGATGCACCACCGCTGCCCGCCGGCGGGGTCGAGGAGGGCGGCTTCCATCCACGCGCTGGAGCAGGTCATGAGCGCGGAGATGAGGGTGGAGTTCTCGGTGACCTGGGACAGGTCGAGGGAGATCATCGGCAGCGACGGATCGAACACCTCCGTGCTGGGGCCATCGAACAGCCCGGCCAGATCACCGGCGACCAGTCTGCGGAGTGCGTGGCCGACCATCCGCCCGTCCTCCTTCAGCCGTCCATCGTCGTCGTGGGCGGGGTTGAGGAGGTGGTCGACGATCATCGGCAGGATCGGCACCGTGTTGCCGCGCATGGTCGCCGTCAGGGCGGTGTCGATCGCGGTGTGCTCCAACGGCGACATGGGCCGCGCCAGCACCGTCTCCGTCAACGCCCCGATCAGATCGCGCCGCCGGGAGACGACGGTCGCGGTCCATTGCTCGTCGCTCATCCCCGCCGGCCGGTAGCCCTCATCGAGCGGGTTCAGGCGGGAGGGCAGGCCGTGGCCGAGCTTGATCGCCCTCCCGCCGACAGCCTCGGCGACGGCCGTGTGTTCACCTTTCGGGTCCCCGGGAATGTAGACCCGCCTGCCGAATCCGAGCGACCGCGTGTAGAGGCTCTTCGCCAGGCTCGACTTGCCGGAGCCGACGATGCCGGCGACCACGACGTTCGGGGCGGTGATGACCCCGTTCGCATACAAGACCCAGGGGTCGTAGACGAACGAGCCGCCGGAGTAGAGGTCTTGGCCGATGAACACGCCTTGGGAGCCGAGGCCGCCTTCGGCGAGAAACGGATACGCCCCGGCGAGCATCGCGCTGGTGTCCTGGTGCTTCGGGAGGCGAAACCGGCCCGGCGTGCGCAGGGTGGCGGGGCCGGGCTCGCCGGCGGTGTGCAGATACCGGGTCGCCCGGCGTTCGGCCCGCTCGGCGGCCTTCTTCTCCCGAACCTGCGCCCGTTCTTTCTGGCGCTGTTCGGCGACGAGCTCCGCGGCAGCGGCGCGGCGTTGCTTGCGCAGCCGGCGCCGCTCCTTCGCGGGGGCGACGAGGACGGCGGAGTGCAGCTTCTCGCGGTCGCCGCTCACCGGAACAGCCCCCGGTTCTCAGCGACCTCATCGATCGCATCCGGCCGGAACCACGACGACGTCCCCTCCGACAGTGCTGGCCTGCGATGCCGCCCCCGCCGCGGCTCGTCCTCCGGGACGGGCGGGGTGGTGGTGCCGGAGGCCGGAGCGTCGGGGTCGGGGGCGTCGATACGTCGGGACAGGCCCACGTAGCCCAGGTGGGGGCTGTAGGTGAGGGCGTAGTCGCCGGAGGTGGCGAGCCGGTCGGCGGCGCTCTGCGGGGCGGTGTCGTAGACGTACCCGTTCTCCATCGCATCGCTGACCGTCTCCTCGCCGTAGTCCCAGCCGGCGAGGTAGGCGATCGCGGCGTCGGCGCCCCGCCGGTCGATGATCTCCCTCACCGGGTCGGCCTCGTCGCCTTGGAGGAACACGATGCTGACCCACCGGTGCTGCGGATCGTCGGGCTTCCACGCGATCTGCCCAGCCTTCCCGGACGCCTGGTCGAGGGAGCCTTCGGCCTGATCCATGCGGGCGGACGCGCTGCGCAGCGCGTCGATCGCGTCGCTGATGAGCGTTCTTGCGGCGAGCGGATCACCGTGATCGGTCGTCGCCCGTGCCGCATTGCGGTGATGGTTCTGGGCGAGCTGATCGGTGACCTGGGCCAAGTACCGGGTGCTGGCCAGCAGGTTCCCCATGACCTCATACATGGCGCGCGGGTCCTCGATGGTGATCGTGGCGTGCGCGAGCCCGCGCAAGGCTTCGGCGGCTTCGCGGGCATCGACTTGGGGATCATCGAACGTCGGCATGACAACTCCTGAGGTTTCGGTGGACGCGGCAGCGCCCCGACCCCGGCGGAAGTGAGATGGGGTCGGGGCGCTGTGTTCCCCAGGTGCGCACGACTCTGCGGTGTCAGTGGTGCCGGATAGCGTTGCCACGCAGGTGAATCGAGAGGAGCCGAGTTGGGATCACAGCAGTACCGCGGGGAGCTGGAGCGCAAGCGCAAGCAGCGCGTCGACGCGGAGAAGAAGGCCGGTGAGTACCGGAACAAGGAGTCGAAGAAGCGTGCCGAGGCGGACAAGGCACGTCAGGAGGCGGCGAAGACCAAGAGCCCGGCGACACAGAAATCGAAGCTGAGCCGGGCCGCGCAGCGTGACAAGGAGGCCGCGTCCGCCGGAAGCGAAGCGAACAAGTGGGCGGCCAAGGCCTCCGGATATCGGAAGCAGGAAGCAGACCTGCAGACCAAGCTCGCCAGGGCAGAGCGCTCCGAGGCCGACGCGGCCGAACGCAAGCGCAAGCGAGAGCAGACCGCCGCTGATCGGCGTGCAGCCGCCGAACGTGCGGCGACCGAAGCGCGATTCGACCGCACGGAGCACGCTGTCGGGGAAGCGCTCCGGGAACTGCGGGCACCCAAGCCGGAGAAACTGCGTGTGCTGTTGCTCGGAGCGTCCTCCGAAGGGGATCTGCGCGTCGGGCGAGAGCAGAAGCGCATCCGATCCGCAGTCGAGTCCGCACTGCACCGGGACCTGATCGAACTCGATGTCCGCCCCGCCGCGACCGCGAGCGACCTGCTGGATGGCATCACCAAGTTCCGACCGCACGTCGTGCACTTCTCCGGGCACAGCAACGAAGACCTGATCGTCTTCGAACACGACACCGACGCACCGCACGACGGGCACGTCGTCACAGCGCGCGCGTTCTCACGCGCGATCGCCGCCACCGACGACCCGCCCCTGCTCGTGCTGCTCAACGCCTGCAAGTCCGCCGCACAGATCGATCAACTCGTCGCGGAAGTCGTCCCATTCGCCATCGGCATGGCCGACAGCATCGACGACGCCGACGCCATCAACTACGCCGCCCAGTTCTACGCCTCCATCGCGAACGGGCAATCCGTCCGGTCAGCTCATCTCGCCGGCCAGGCCGCATTGGAACTCGCTGGTCTGGACGGTGCCGAGCTCCCGACCCTCGCCGCAGCTGCCGACGTTGACCCCGGCGCCACGATCCTGGTCAAGCCCACCGACTGACCACAATTCAGATGCGGCGTGCCAGCGGCAGGGCGGCGGCGGTGAATGCCTGTGCCTGCTGCCCGACCAGGAGCCGTGTCTCGCAGGAGGCCTGGATCGCGGCCTGCTCGATCGCGGCGACCGCGGTGTCGAGTTCCTCGACGGTCGGGGCGGTCACGGCGATCAGGCCGGTGTAGCGCAGCACCCCGTGCCCCGCGGTCAGGTCGGCTTCCTGGCGCAGCACGTCCTCGTACTCGGCGGTCTGAGAGGCGTCCTGGATCTGTCCGATCTTCGCCCGCTGGGCGCGGTCGCTGATGTACTCCACCTTTTTCTTGCGGATGTCGCGCACGGCCTGGTCGGTCCTGAGCGGGGTGCACAGCAGCGAGATCGACCGCTGTATCCCCGTCGACAAGGTCACCGGGGCGAGGAACCCCGGATAGACCATCGCGCGGGGCCATTCGCTGATCCAGAGCACGGCGTGGTAGCCGGAGTCGGTGCGCAACCGCTCCCACGTCTCGGCGACGGCGACGGGGCCGGCAGTGGCGAGGTCCTGCCCGAGCTGCCCGTGGCGTTCCAGAGTCGGCCCGATCGCGGGGTCGTAAGCGGTGCGCAGCATCACCGCGATCTCCCCGGGGCTCAGCCACCCGGACGGGGTGAGGTCGGCGGCGCGGAGCGCGGAGACGAGGGTGGTCATCTCCTGGCGGAGCACGTTCGCCGCGCCCTTGATGCCGCCGCCGGCGGTGCGGATCTGCCGGCCCGCCGCCTTCATATCCAACGACAGCGACACGGTGGTGGCGTGGCGTTCCCCAGCGGGCCCTGCCCGGTCGATCAGCTCGCTATAGGTGGTGGAGGCCCAGGAGTCGTCGTGGGTGCCGTGCTCGGCCCACCATTCGGCGAGCCCCTGCCCGGAATCCGGCAAGGTCCGTTCCAGTACTTGGAGGGTGGCGACCCGGCCGGAGCGGCAGATCGTCGCCAGCACCCGCCCCCAGGCGGTGACGCGGCGGTGCTGCTCGGACGGGTCCAGCAGCACGAACGCCGGATGCGTCACCGACACCACCACCGTGAGCGTGTTCGCGGTGGGGTCGTGGATCATCCCGGCCCCGGTCTCGGGATCGGTGTACTCGCGCAACCTGGCCATGTCACCGGGCAGCGCGAGCGTGCCCTCCGGCCTCGGGGCGACGATCCGGCGCCGGTAGAGGAGTTGTCCGCCGGTGGTGCGCCAGGCCCACCAGGCGCACACGGGTATCCATTCGACCAGGGCGCGGCCGCTGATCTTCACCCAGGTCAGGGCGATCGCGGCCGCCCAGATGGGGGCGGAGTAGGCGATGAGGATGCCGCCGCCGGCGTAGAGCGCCCCGATCAGGGACGCACCCCCTGTGCCGAGGGCGATCATCTGCGACAGCGACAGGCCCAGGATGAGGCCGCGTCGGGTGAGGCGGGAGAACTTCACCGGCACCAGCTCGCCGGCGCTCGTGGTGGTGTCGTCGGTGCGTGGCATCGCCTACTCCTTCCCGCCGGCCGGGCCGGGGTCTGCTGGGGCGGACGGCTCGGTCGGGGTGTTCGGCATCGGCGCCGACGGAGCCGGCGGCGTCCCACCCGAACCGACATCGCCTCCGGGGGTGGTGGTGTTGCCGGTGTTCTGCGCTCCCGCGGCGGCGGTGTCGGCCTGCGTGCCGACCTCGTTGCCCGCTGCCGGGCCGGCTTCGGCGGCTTCTTTGGCGACGATCACGCCGGCCACGACCGGGGCGGCAGGCCCGCTGCTCGCGGCCGTCTCCGTTCCCGCCTCGGCGGTCGCGGTCTCCGTCCCCGCGGTCTCAGTGCTGGCGGGCGGCTTCGCCGCGGGCGGGCTCCCACCGCCATCCCCGTCACCACCACCGCCGCCGCTGGAGCCGTCGAGGATCTTCTTCGGGCCCTCACCGCCCCGGGTGGGGATCGGGAGGGGCCGGTTCATGGCGTTCTTCGCGTCCTGCTCGGCGCCCATGGTGTTGTAGAGGTCGAAGCCCACGAAGCTCAGGAGCCGGTAGACCATGTAGGGGGCGAACGCGGCGATCCCCATCAGCACGATCCCGGCGATGGGCTCGGTCACCGCGGTCAGGCCGGCGTCGATGGGGGTCGCGACCTGCGTGATCGCGACCAGGAACACCACGACGAGCACCAGCTTCGAGACGATCAGGGCGATCAGGAACGTCACCCATTTCCCGATCCACCCCTTGGTCACATCCCACGACGCCCCCGACAAGGCCAGCGGGGCGAGGACCACGGTGACGAGGATCAGGGCCTTGCGGATGAGCAGGGAGAACCAGACGATGCCGATGGCCGCGATCATCAGGCCGGCGAGGAAGATCGAGACGATCGCGCCGACGCCGGGTGCGGCGATGTTCAGCCCGGACAGGGCGCCAGCGAGGAGGAGGAGCTGGTTGCCCATCGATTCGGTGGTCTCCCCGGCGGCCTGGATGAGGCCGATGCACAGCTGGTCGACGATCTCCAGCAGCACTGTCGTCAACGTGATGACCACGAAACTGCCGAGGATCGATTTGCCGGCCCCGAGCGCGGCGCGGGAGAGGGCGCCGGGGTCGCGCTGGATCATCCCGGTGATCAGTTGGAGGAAGAAGAAGATGGCGATGATGAACAGGGCGATCCCGAAGACGATGTTGTAGACCGAGACGAATCCGTCCTGGTTCAGGTCGACCAGGGTGGTGGTGTCGAAGACGGTCCACATCGTCTCCATCAGCCAGGCCGCGGCCCCGGCCATCGAGGAGGCGAGCCAGTCGAACGGGGCGGCGATCAGGGACGCGGTGCCCTCACCGACCGCGTCGCACACATTCGAGATGACGGGGATATCGCACACGCTCACGGCGCACCCCTCCTTTCACACGCAGAAGAGAGGGGGTTAGACCTGCTGGCCGACCGACCAGCCGAAGTTCACGAGCGCGACGGCGGCGCCGCAGATCACGGCCGCGCCGCAGGAGATCAGCAGCCCCGTCTTCCCCCGCCCGGCGAGGTGCGGGTTGGAGGAGTTGGAGCCGTAGGCCCAGACGATCGCGGAGACGATCAGCGCCAGCACGGCGAGGATGAGGCCGACGGTCATCACGGCGCCGACGATGGTGCGCAGCTGCTCGATGCCCGGCAGGCCGCTGGAGTTGGGGTCGATGTCGATCACGATGTGCCCTTTCACGAGACGAGAGACAGTTCCGACCGCCAGGTGCACCCCCGGCCCCTGGGTACGCGAAAAGCCCGCCCCGAGCGGGGCGGGCCGAAGCGATAAGAAGAAGACGGGTGGATGGTTAGAGCTGGTTGCCGATGGTGATGAGCCAGTTCAGCCAGGCGACGCCGGCGCCGGCGAGGATCGCGCCGGCGAAGGAGACGAACACGCCGGCCCGGCCGCGGTGAGCGAGCTGGTAGTTGCCGTTGCTGGAGCCGATCGCCCAGCAGATGCCTGAGACGATGAGCATTAGCACCGCGACGATGAGCACGAACATCAACACGGCGCCGGCGACCTCTCGGAGGTCCTCGATCCCCGACAGCCCCTCGAAATCCGGGAACACGCCCATCACGCCTCACCGGCCTTCACGGTGATGTGGAGGTGGTCGAAGTGTCCGCCGGTCACATCTGAGGGGTCGTGCATCCCGCCGCCGTTGTAGTCGCGCCAGCCCTCGTCGGCGCGGGCGAGGGACCAGATCGTGCCCTGCCAGATCAGGTATTCGACGCCGAGGGTCTCGGCGTGCTCTTGGAGCCAGTTGGTGACCTGCCACCCGTATTCGAGCTGGGCCGGTGTGGGGTACTGGCCGATCGCGTTCCCGAACGCCACATCACACGCCCGCCCGATCGGATGCTCCGATTTCGATCCTGGCCGGGGCGAGTAGCACGCCCACGTCGACTCCGGGAACGCGGCGAGGGTCTGTTCGTAGACGCTGCGCATCCGCACGGTGATCTGCCCATCCGTGGTGGGGTCGTCCACCAGCTCGTCCGGGTCGCCCTCGACCGGCGACGGATCACCCGCCGTGCCCTGCTGGGTGTCGCAGCCGTTTTGCCCGGGTGGGGTGACGTCGGACTCGTCGAGGTCGGCGGCGTCGTGGTCGTTGAGCCATTTCGCGGGGTCGATGTACTCGCCGTCGGTGCCGCCGTCGCGGACCTCGAAATGCAGATGCGGCCCCGTCGACATCCCCGACGATCCGACGTCGGCGATGCGCTGCCCGGCTCGCACCGTGTCGCCCGCGCTGACGTGGATGCCGTGCTCCCAGGAGTGCGCGTACGCGGTCGCGATCGTTCGGCCGTCGATGCGGTGCTCGATGACGACGAGACCGCCGTAACCGCCGGAGAACTCCGAGATCGTCACGATGCCGTCGGCGGCGGCGAGGATCGGGGTGCCGTCCGGGGCGGAGAAGTCGCTGCCGGTGTGGAAGGACTGCTCCCCGGTGATCGGATGCGTCCTCGGCCCGAACGGGCTCGTCGCAACCCAGGTGCCCTCCGGGAGTGGGAACACCACCCGCGCCGATTCGACCGACTCCGCGCTCACCAACGTCGCAGCACGGCGGGGGCCGGGGTCGCCGCTGCCGGTGAAGGCGGTGAGGATGTCGACTGCGACGGGCTCGTAGTTGTCGTACCGCTCCGGGAATGCACTGACTTCCACGGCTTGGGCGGCTTCGCCCTTGCCCATCTGCTCCCACCCGGGAATGTCCAGCAGCCCCCGCGGTGAGCCGGCGTTGGGGCCGCCCGGGCCGCCGAAGAACGCGGCGGCCTGGTAGTCGGGGTCCATGAGCTCGGCGACGGTGCCCCACCCGGAGGCCGGGCGCATCTGGAACAGGCCGAGGGAGTCGTGGTCTGAGCCGTTGCCGTCGTTCGGGTAGTCGCCGCTCTCCGGATAAGCGGAGGTGTTGGCGAGCATCCGCATGCGCGACTCGGTCAGCGCCGCCATCAGCGCGATGATGATCCCGTCGCGCCCGACCCCCTCAGTGGTCGAACCGGTCTCGATGATCGTGGCGGCGTGGGTGAGCTCGATTCGTCTGAGGACGATCTGTTCCCCGTTGCGGGTGGTGGAGGTCAGCTCGTCGGGGATGTCGCCGACCTGCACGCTGCCGCCAGGGGCCGCGCAGGACGCGGCGGAGGGGTTGACGAGCAGCCCGACCGAGACGAGGACGACCATCGGGCCGAGCAGGAGGAGGGCGGCGAGCCCCGCGATCGCTTTGCGCAGCATCAGCGTCTCCTCCCCGGTGTCAGCGCAGGGGCTGGTCGAGGACGGACAGGCGCAGCAGATAACACGGGTCGCCGTCGGGCGGGCAGGTCAGGAAGATCGTGAACGCCACCTCATGCGCACTCGACGTCGCCTCGTCATTCCAGATGCCCTGCCGGTGGCGGACACCCTCGACCGTGTACGCGGTGGTCCCGGGCGCCAGTTGCCCTGGCTGCGCCTGCGATTCGGCCTCCGCCCACGCGTCGGGCACGAACACACCGGTGATCTCCAGGCGCTGGGTCGTGGAGTATTTGCGCAGCTCGACCCAGGTGTCGCGGTTCGGGAGGTAGCCGGCGATATCCGAGGCCAGGCCCGCCTGCTCGACCCCGGAAGGGTCAGCAACGGCCAGGAGCACGCTGGTGTAGTCCAGCGGCATCAGCCCGGTGGTCGTATCCCACCCGAACAGTGCTTCGGCCACCAGCCGGGCGAACTCCTCGGGGTCGTCGGTCTCGGGGATCGGCGCCAGCTCCCGCGGCCCCTGCTCCGCGGTACTCGGTGCGGTCGGTGATGGGCGCGCGGGTGGCGGGTCGCTGGTGGTGCGGGGGCCGGAGACCAGGCCGTAGACGCCGACGCCGACCAGCAGCAGCGCGACGACCGCGGCCGAGATCAGGACGACCAGTCGGCGGCGGGAACGTGAAGCATCTGTCGAGTTCATGCCCACCAGGTGCACCCAAACGCACATCCGCCCCAGCACCCCCTACAGGGGTCCGGGGCGGCCAAGCAACGTGAGGATCAGAGGGCGCGCAGATGCCGCACCCCACCCTCACCCTCTTCACGGTCTTCGTCGTTGGTCTTGCGGTCGCGTGCGGCGCGGAGGGCGGTGGCGAAGCCGGCGGTGCCATCGGCGATCGTCAGGAACATCTCAATCTGCTCCTCGGTGAGCTCGCCGGCGAGCACGGCCGGGTCGTAATGCGTCCACCAGTCGACCAGTTCGCCCCAGATCACGACGAACGTGCGGGCCGTCCACACCGTGAGCCTCGCCGGCGCGGGAACGGCCGCCGTCTTCGTGCGGCGGGGCCGGTTCTTGGCGCGGGCGACCGCTTCCTGCGCGAGCCGGTCCAACTCCGCATCCCAGGTCCGGGTGGGGTCGTCGATGAGGGCGCGGACCTCCTCGAAGATCGGATGCACCGGCGCGCCCGCCTCGATCCGCGCCAACGCATCCGCGACCTGGGCTCGGGTGTCGTCGGGGAGGTCGTCACGGTCGGCGGCCTGCTGGATCGCCTCGATCTTATCCAGCGTCCGATACGACGCCGCGCCCGGGATCATCGCCGCCGCCTGCTGCCGCGCCTCACCCGCGGGCATCGGTGTCGGTGACGGTGCCGGAAATTTTCCGCCACCGTCCTCCCCACCCTCGCCGGTCTCGGACGGTTGGTGATCGGTGCTGAACCGGGAGGCTTCCTGACGGCGGGCCGCGTCCTCGGCGAGGAGGGTCTTGAGCTCGCGGTAGAGGGATGCGGCTTCCAGTGGGGTGAGGTCCTTGTGTAGAAGGTTGTCGTCCTGCTCGGCGAGGAGATGTCCGAGCCGGTCGGAGATCCCTTGCCGCACCCACACGTTCACGGTGCGCCAGCCGAGTTGCTGGATCGCGGCGAGCCGGCGCCTGCCGCACACGAGCACCCCGTCCGGGGTGATCGTCGGAGGCTGGAGCAGCCCGTCGCGAGCGATGGACGCGGCCAGGGCGTCGATGTCGCCCAGGTCGGTGCGGTGCCGGTTCCCGATCCTGATCGAGGACACGGCCCGTTCCAGCTCGATGCTCATCGCCGGCCCCCATGCCTCGGCGCCGCGAGTGACACGGTGAGCACGAGGTCGTCGTCGTGCAGCAGCACCGGCAGCGTCTCGCCGATCAGCAGGCGCAGCAGAATGCCCCGCCCCGCCGAGGTGGCGGCGACCCCGGGTGCGGGGTTGCCGAGCAGCGCCCGCAGCAGCGCCGTCCACGAGGAGCCGGGCAGGTCGAGCAGGGCGCGGGAGTGCTGGTCGCGGCGCAGCACCTCGAACGCGGACTGCCGCGACCCAGCACGGGCGAGGGCGTGGCAGACATGCTCGACCGCGGCGCGGGCGGTCTGGGCCGGCCAGCCGAGGACCGTGACGAACGCGATCGCGTCCTCCACCGCACTCGACGCCGACGTGACCACCCCCGCCGGCTCCACCACCTCCCGGTTCTCGTCATCGGGGTGGGGGTCGGTGATGTGGAACGCGGGATGGTAGTCATCCAGCGGGTTCTCGCGGTCGGAGAGGCGTTCGGCGTCGTGGAAGACCGAGTAGTGCGGGCGGCGCGCCTGATGCGTCGAGCACAGCAGTCCCTGGGCGCGCTCCTCGGCGATGCAGGTGATCCGCACCGCGTGGGTGACCACGCCCCACGGGTCGTCGGCCTCGCGCGCGGAACGGGTGCGCATCACATCGAACGCGGCGGCCGCCGCCTCCCACGGATCAAGGCCGTGCTTGCGCGCCAGAGCGGCGTACTTCTCGGCCGCGTACTGCATCAGCTTCGCGGCGGTCGAGTCGGTGCGCCACGCTCCCGGTCCTTCCTCGTGCAGCCGGGCCAGCAGGGCGCGCAGGCCCTCGCCGGTCGTGTAGTCCTCGCCGCCCGGGCCGGCGGCAGTTGTTGTGTGCGGGATCATCTCGGCACCTCCTGCCAGGCAGGTGCACGCCGGCTCCCACGAGCAGCCGGTTGGTCAGGGAAAGAACGTCGGATCGTAGACATGACGGCTCACCCCTGGGTCACTTCCTGCCCAGACCCGGCGCCTCGGGCGCGGGCTCCTCGCGGCCGAAGGCCGAGAGCGGCGGCAGCCGCCTCGCGCCCGCGGCGATCTGCCGACCGACATACGTGGCGCTGACCGCGATGCCGTGCCGGGTTCCACGAGCGAGCGTGGCGTCCAGGTCGATGCCGCGCCGCGACAGAGAGCCGCTGCCACGGGAGAGCAAGTCGGAGGCGCGCTCCCAGTCCACCCCGCGGGTCGGCCTCTCCACGTCCACGCCCTCCGCGCTTTGCTGCTCGCGGTCGACGTCGGCGGCCTGGATCGCTTCCGGTGCCATCCCCGCCGCCGGATCAGGCCGCTCCGGCCCTGCCGCCTCGGATGGTGGCGGTGGCTCGGGTGACTGCTGGTCGTGCGGGTGCTGTTCGGTGTTCATGACGGTTCCTCCTCGGCTTGTTCAGGTGGGGTGCCGGCCTCCTGCGGGCCGGACGACTCAGACACCTCGACCTCGGGCTCGGGTGGGCGGGGAAACCAGCGGCCCACGGTCGAGGGGTGCACATCGAGTTCGCGGGCGATCTGCTTGTTCGACCAGCCCGCCTCACGCAGCCGCGCCGCCCGCTCCCGTCGACCCACCCCTGCCTCCATCCCCGGCCGGGGCGCCTTGGCCTCAGCCGGCACGGGCTCCAGCGGTGCCGGGACGGCGCTCTTCTCCGTGGCCGGCGGCTCCACCGGCGCGGGCTCATCCGACGCCGCTGGGGCGGGAACATCCGTCTCGGTGCGGGTCGGCGGGAGCAGCACCGGAACTGACAGGTCGGCAGTCGAGGGGAGGTCGGTGCGGGTGGAGCGGATGAGCACGACGGTCAGATGCGTGGACGCGAGCAATACCAGGGGCGGGACGGCGGCGACCGTCGCCGCGAGGACTCCGGGAACGGTGGCGTCGGCGGTGACCAGGGCGTGAGCGGCGTTCGCGGTCACCGACACCAGCGCCCCTGCGATCAGCAGCGCCCACGGATACCACGCCGCCCGGCCCCCGTCGAGCGCGACCACGGCGACGGTCGCGACCACGATCAACCCATCCACCAGCAGCGGCCATATCCACGCCTGCCCGCCCCCAATTCCGGAACGGATCGCGAGGTCGGCAAGTGCGGTGAACGACAGCCAGAACGCGCCCGCGCCGATGAGCACGGTGCCCGACGCGGCCGTGACCACCGCCCACCCACGTCGCCGATTCATCACAGCCCCCTCACCGGCGCAACCCGCTGCTCCTGAGATGCGCCGACGGTGGCTCGCGCAGGCCCTCCGCGGGGCGCTCTGTTCCCACGGACTGAGGGCGGATCACCGTGGATGCGCTTGTAACCGGAGGCGACGGTCCGGGTGATCTCCCGAGACCCGAAGTCGGGCTGCTCGACCGTGAGCATCGCGTCCAGCGCCTCCCGATATGGCACGCCTTCCTCGGCGAGCACGCACGAGGCCCAAAACAGCTTCCGATTCCGATCGGTGCGCTCCCCGCCCAGCCAGTTCGCGAGCTTCTGCGGATCGGTCCGCCCCTGCCCGCGCATCCGGGGCGGGAATCGGCGCGGCGGGCGGGGCGGTTCGAGAAAGCCCCGCAGCCGGCCCGCGTCCAGCGGGTGTGCGGGCTCAGTGCCGAGCTCGGTGAGCCGGTACGGCACAATCTCGCCGTCGATCACGCGCAGCGAGGGTGGGGCGACGATGTAGCCGCCGTCGCCGCGGAAGTCGATCCCCGCATCCCCGGCCTGCCACGACCGCTGCTCCATCTCGTCGGCGGCTGGGTAGTAGAGGTGCAGGCCGCCCGTCGGCGTACGCGCCAGAAACTCCCACCCCGTGATGAGGCCGGCTCGGTCGGCGCGGTGCAGGGCGTCGTAGCCGTTCGTGCCGTGCACGTCCACATCCACCACCACCAGGCCGGAGGCAGCGCCGGTGGGCACGCCGATGTTCGCCTGCGGGAAGCGCCGCCACCACGCCTCGACCTGCCGCAGGTTCGTCGTCGCATCCCGGAAGCCGCGGCCGTGGCGGATCAGCGGCACCTTGTCGCGCGGCGCGACCGGGAACACCGGCACCCCCGCAGACGCAAGCCTGACCGCGGCCTGCGGGAGGGGCTGGTCGGTGGCGTCGAGGAAGAGCGCCGACAGATCACGGACCGTCATCACAGCCCCCGCCCCGCTCGCTCGGGCCGCGCCTGCCCAGGCTCCGCGGCGGGTGCCGTCCGGCTGGGCCGAGGTTCTGGCGGGCGGCGTTGGGTGTCGCGGTCGAGGCCGGGCGGGGTGCCGTCGCTCACCTGGATCGTGTCGAGCCCATCGAGGATGTCGATCGCGGTCTTGCGGATACGCTCCCCAGCGGCCTGGACCACCTCGACCGGGTTCTTCCCATCCACGGCCGCCGCCCACCCGGCCACGTACGGGATCGTGTACTCACTCGTGTCCATCCCGTGCGCAGCACCGATCATCAAAGCGACAGACTCGGCCTCGACCTCCCCGATCCCGCGATGCTGGCGGGCCTCCTCGGCGTCGGGGCCATGCATGAGGACGTGGGCGAGCTCGTGGCCCTCGGTCTTCACCTGCGCGGCGTCGTCCATGTTCGTGCGCACCGCGACCTGGCGAGTCTCGAAGTTCGTCAGCCCGTTCGCGCCGCCGATCATGCCCTCGTGCGGCACCCACAGCAGCTCGAACCCCTCCGCCTCGATCCGCCGGGCCAGCCCCTCCCGCAGCCCCGCCGGAGCCTCCCCGGTCAGCAGCTGCGGCTCCGGTTTCGTCGGGAGGGGGTCGCCGGTGGTCTGGGAGACATCCCAGACGTAGGCCGGTCGTACCCCGACCATCTTCGAGCGCACCGTCTCGCCCGGCTTCGGCTTCTCGCCCCGGTTCAGGCGCCGCCACGACGCCGGATCGGACGGGTTCGCGGACGCGAATCTGCCGGCGACCGGGGCGAGGATCTGGTACCCGGCCTGGCCTTTCTCGACCTGGCGGCCGAGCTGCTGCCACTGCTTGTACCCGGCGACATAGGTCGGGAACGGCTCCGGGACCCGGCCCTGCTCGAACGCGGCCTGATGCTGCTCCCAGATCAGCAGGACGTTGTTGAACGACCGCGACCGGAATCGGGCGGCGAACCGGAGCGCGTCGGCCCAGTCGTCACCGGTGACGAGCCGCTCGACCGCGACGGTGAGCTTGTCGTGGAGCTCGTCGAGCTTCGCCTCCCGCGCCTGGCGGGCCTCCTCTTGCCTCGTCGCCATCGTCGGCCTCCTCCCGAGCGGCCAGCCGCGCGAGGGGCTGCTGGCCTTCACCAGCGAGGTGAGCCAGGAGCTTCCGGCGAGTCAGACGGTCAGCGAACAGCGAGGTCGGTAGGTTGGCCATCAGGAACGCGGAGGCACCTGACGTAGGACATACCGGCCTACCTGCGAGCGGCACCGTGCGGAAGGAGAAGGTGGCCTGACCGGGATTTTCCCGGTCGAACTGTCCGCTTCCCGAAACGCAGAGGTGGGGTGTTCACGGCACGTCGGCAACGATGGGATGCATGTCGCGGTACCGGCTCGGCGTCACCCCGGTATGAGCGGCGAACGCCTCGATCGCACGCGACCGGCTCCGCCACCCGACCCGCTGCCCAGCTACAGCGACGGTGACGTTCATCTCCCGTAGGAGTCGCGCCATCTCCTGCACTCGCAGCATCGTTAGATACGCGGTCGGGGTCTTACCGAACGCGGCGGTGAACACTCGGGCAAGCTGCTTCGGGGAGAGCTGCACCAGCTCGGCCAGCTCTGTCAATGTCCACGGGTAGGCGACATCACGATGGAGCGCATCGCGCACGAGCATCGCCTCGCGGCGTAGCGGTCCAAGCGCTCGCTCATGAGAAGAGACCGGGCGGGAGCGGGCACGCTGCAACCTGGTCAGCCGCACCGGCGAGACGCGGACATACGGAGCGATGACATCCACGATCGCGAACCAGAGCGACTGCAACCGGGGGAAGCGTTCATGGAAATGCCCCTCGGCACTGAGCGCGACCAGCTCATCGAGCCACGGCAGCATCAGGCCCGCCCGATCGCGGCCCAGATGCAGAACTTGGGCCGGTTCGGAATAGACCTTCTCGGCGAAGCCCTGCGCGTCCAGTCGATCGTGCAGGATCGTGGAGTATTGCCAGAAGAACTGATCCAACGCCAGATCGGTGTCGACGTAGATCGTCGTGACCGTCAGCTGTCCCTCCGGTTCGATCCCGCAGAGGACGTGGGGTCCAAGGAGGATCGCGTCGCCGAAGCTGACGGGCTGCTCACCGAACTCGGAGGACACGATCGCCGTGCCATCGCGCACCACGACGAGCCGCACGCAGCCATAGGCGGCAGGCCCGATGGGGCGATGGAGCGTGCGCGTGCGGGCAGACAAAGGCGGGGAGAGTCGTGCGGCCACTCATTACTGCTGTCTGAGCCAGTGCTCTACTGCGGCCAGGCGATCAGCTGGTATCGGCACCTGCTCCGGTCGCGGCTCCGATGTCGGCGTAGCGGAGGGTTCGAGACTCGGCGCTTCACTCTGCGTTCGCAGGGTCCGAACGTAGGAGCTACCTGATCGGTGATGGTCTGAGACTGCCGGCTCTGGCTGCCGCTCGGTGTGCGGGTCAACGGTGTTCTACATCGCGATGACGATCTTGCCGAGCAGTCCGCCGGCCTCGGCCCGCCGGTTCGCTTGCGCGATGCTCGCGAGCGGGTACTGCTCGGCGACCCGCAACCTGAGCTTGCCCTCGTCGACGAGGATGGACAGTTCGCGCAGGCGCCGAGGATCGTGCTGGACATAGTTGTGCACCGCACTGCCTGCGCGCTGTTCGAGGGCGTCGGGGATGGTGTCGTCGCTGACCGTGACGAGCCTGCCGCCCTCGCGCAGCAGGTGCGGGTGGTCGAAGACGCCGGCGGTGTCGAAGATCGCATCGAACTCGCCCGCCGAGACCGGGTTCGAGTGCGCGGAAGCCGCCCCGAGACCGAGCACCGCGGATTCGTGTTCCGGTCGGGAGACCAGACCGGCCGCCCGGATGCCTGCGTGTGCGGCGAGCTGGACTGCGATGCCGCCGACAGCACCGGCGGCGCCGGTGACGAGCAGTTGCTCGTCGTCGCCGAGGTCGAGTCGCGTGAGTGCTTGGTCTGCGGTGAGTGCCGCTAGCGGCAGGGTCGCCGCGGTCTTCAGGTCGACCGTCTCCGGTGCCGGGGCGAGGCCTGCGGCGGGGATCGCGGCGTACTGCTGCCAGCTTCCCGCCCCGTCCGGCTGGGGCGGGTGCATTGCGATCACGCGGTCGCCCGGCGTCCAGCCGGAGCCTGCGGGGGCGGTGATGACGATGCCCGCGACATCCCAGCCCAGCACCGCGGGGAACCGGCCGACCTGTTGCGGCGTACCGGGGGTGCGGGTCTTCACATCGACGGGATTGATCGTCGAGGCGACGACAGCGACCAAAGCCTCGCTCGGGCCGGGCTCGGGGATCAGGGCATCGAGGATCGTGAGGACGTCGGGGTCACCATAGGTGGTGATGGCTGCGGTCTTCATGAGCGGGTCTCCTGTGCATCGGTGTCAGCGGTTGCGGTAGTAGATGGGTCGGAGCGCGGCGTGGCGCGGAGGGCGAGGAAGGTGAGGATCAGGCCGAGCGCCGCGAACACGGCGCCGCCGAAGCCGCCCCAGCGCAGCAGCCCGGCGGCGACGCCGAGGCCGCCGAGGGCGGAGCCGATCGCGTTCGCGAGGTTGAACGCGCCCACGTTGACCGCCAGCGACAGCGTGGGCGCGGCTCCTGCGTGGCGGAGCACGAGCGACTGCAGCGGGGCGATGGTCGCGGTCGAGAGCAGGCCCAGGATCAGCACGAGCCCGATCATCGGGATCGGATGCCCGGCTAGGAGCGGGAACGCGGCCAGGGTAGCGATGAGCGCGAGGAACACCCCGACCAGGGTCTTGCCGAGCGAGAGGTCGGCGAGGCGACCGGCGATGAGGTTGCCGACAAACCCACCAACCCCATAGGCGAGCAGCAGCGCGGGGATCACGCTCGCAGCGATGCCGGTGACCTCGTTCAGCAGCGGGACGAGGTAGGTGAACACGACGCTCACGCCCGCGAACCCGATCACCGTGGTCGACACCGCCAAAAGCACCGGCCCGCGCAGCAGGGTGCGGATCTCATCGCGCACCCCGGTCGTCGGTGCCGGGGTGCGGGGCATCGCGGCAGCCAGCAGCAGCACCCCGAGGGTGGCGGCAGCAGCGACGAAGACGAACGGAATCCGCCAGCTCGTCGTACCGCCCAGCAGCGCACCAAGCGGTACACCGAGGACGGTCGCGACCGTCAGGCCGGAACTGACGATCGCGATCGCCTGCCCCTGACGAGCCGGCCCCATCAAACCGGTCGCAGTCGTCAGCCCGATGGCGAACAGCGTGGCCTGACTGCACGCCGAGACCACCCGGCCCACAATCACCCACGCATACGTCGGCGCGAACACCGTCAGCACCGTGCCCGCGATGAACACGACCCCCAAAGCCAGAGCGAGGCCCTTGCGAGGAAACCGGGCAGTCAGCACGGTCACGATCGGGCCACCGATCGCGACCCCGAGCGCATAGGCGGTCACCGTCTGCCCGGCAGCGGCGATACTGACCGAGACGTCGGCGGCGAGCTGCGGCAGCACACCGGCGACGAGGTACTCGGCCGTGCCGGTGCAGAACACCAGCAGCACGAACCCGGCCAGCACCAGACCAGGCCGAGCACGAGTAGAAGCGAGAGAAGACTGTTCGACGTTCACCCTGCTAGGCTGAACCCTCACATCAATGTGAAGGCAAACCACTCGGCAGGAGACATCGTTCACATGCGCATCTCGGACGTCACCGACCGCACCGGCATCCCGGCCCGGCTCCTGCGCTACTACGAGGAGCAGGAGCTGCTCGTGCCTGCGCGCAACGCCTCCGGGTATCGCGACTACAGCGACCAGGACGTCGAGGTCGCCCGGCGCATCCGGCAGCTCCTCGACGCCGGACTCGGCACCGCGACCATCCGCACCGTGCTGCCCTGCCTCACCGAACGCGCGGGCCGTCTCGCCCCAATCTGCACTGACACGATCGACGACCTCAAGCGCGAGCGGGCCCGCATCGAAGCTTCCATCGAAGCCCTCGTCGCATCCCGAGACGCGATCCGCAGCGTCGTCGACGCAGGAGAGACCGCCGCCGTCTAACGCTCCGAAGCCCCTCGGTAGACCGAGATCGGCACGCCATACGTCCGTAAAGTAGTTCGGCGTCTGGATCGGTGAGCTCTTCACAGTCACTCCCTGCCGTCACTGCTCGATGTAGTGTTGCCAGGCGATCAATTGCGTACCCCTACCTGCGTTCACAACGGCCTCGACGACGGCGGCTCCGAAATCGGCGTAGCTGATCGCCCGGTCAGTGAAAGCAGTCTCATCCAAGGCAGGCGGGACGATCTCCCACCGCCCCGTCGCCGGGCCGTCAGGAACGTATGCCGGCGGTGGGATCAGGTACGCCCACGTATCTCCGGCGTTCCCCGCTTCGAGGTGGTCACGCAGCGCGGCGTGCGCATGTCCGCGCGGGAGCGTGGCCCGTGGGAACGCCGGGCTCTGCCAGAAGCGCTCACCTCCTGGCAGCCGGAGTGCGCCTGCTCCGCCGACGGTCACAATCCGGCACGCCCTGCCCCGCGTCTCCACGGCGGCGAGCAGTCGCTCGTGCAGGTCGATGAGCTCGGTCGGGGCGATGTCCTCGCGGAGCCGGATCGCGTTCGCCACAACATCCGGCCCGTCCATCGCGTGCCGGAGGTTCTCGCTGTCGGAGAGGTCGACCACAACGTGGTCGAGTGACGCCGCGGTCTCGGCGAGACGGCGGGTATCTGCCGGGTCGCGCAGCGCGGCGGTGACTTCCACCCCGGCCGGTAGTGCTTGGAGGATAGCGGCTCCGGTGCGGCCAGTCGCTCCGAGCAGGAGGATGCGGGTCATGTGGATACCTCCTATGCGTTCGCGCGGGTGAGTCGGGCGAACCCGGTCAAGGAGGCGACCGCGAGGCCGGCGAGCGCGGCGAGGGCGACCAGGAGAATCGGGAAGTCCAGGCGCAGGTGTGCGGTGAGGGGGCCGAGGCTGGCGCCGAGGAAGAGCACGAAGCCGTTGAGCGCCATGCCGCCGGCGCGGTTCGGGGCGGCGGTCTCGCCGAACAGGGTGATCATCGACGGCACGGCGAGCGCGACGCCGGTCACGAACACGAGGCTCGCCGCGGCGGTGCCGATCAGCGTTCCGGAGAGTACCGCTTCGAGAAGCAGGCCGACGCCGGCGAGGGCGAACCCGGCGCGGGCAACGCCGGCGACGCCGAGCCGCCGCGCGAGCACTCCGGCGAGCAGGGTGGCGAACATCCCCGGCAACCCGGCCAGGCGCAACCAGATCACCTGCGAGGCGTCCAGGCCCAGCGCGTCCAGGTGGGGGCCGAGGCCGGTGTACATCGCGACGAACGACAGCAGCAGGGTCAGGTGCGCGGCGCTCAGCAGCAGCACCGCCGGACGGGCGGCGACTCTGCCGACGGCGGCGAAGCGACGCACGAGGCTCACGCCGCCGCCGCTCTGCCGCTGAGACGGTTCTGCCATGAGCACGGCGACACCGATGAGGCAGAACCCAAGCACGATGCCCGAGAGGATGAACACCCACGTCCAGCCCAGAGCGAGCGTGATCGTGGAGGCGAGCACCTGGCCCGCGATCCCGGCGACGAGGAACGCCGTCGACATCGCCCCGATTGCCGATGCCCGCAGGCGCGGCGGGGTGGCCTCCGCCAGGTAGGCGAGCGCGACCGGCGCGAAGCTCGCCGCCGTCAGCCCCTGTACCCCGCGCAGCACGGCCAGGGCCGGTACTGAGGCGGCGAGACCGCACGCGATCGTCGCCACGGTCAGTGCGGCGAGGCCGATGAGCAGGATGCGCCTGCGGCCGTACTGGTCGGCCAACGGCCCCCAGATGAGAAACCCGGTCGCATAGCAGACGCTGAACACCGTTGAGAGTGCGAACGTCACATGGGCGCCGAGCGCCGCGCCGACCGGGGCGATGAGCGGGATCGCCGCATACAGCTGCATGAGGACGAACAGCGCCGTCACCACGAGCAGCACGACGGTGCCGCTCCCCGCCGGATGCTCCCTCTTGTCGTGGACGACGGTCACTTGGTCGGTTGAGCTTGCTGACACTCCAACCCCTTTCCAACGGTAACGTTGGAATTGACTGTAGTACGGTGGAGCCCGGGAAGCAACGCGAGCGTTGGAGATTCCGGCGGACGGCACGAGAGGGAACGGGCGATGGCGTGGGACACCGAGGGCACGAAACGCAAGATCCTCGCCGCCGCCGTGACCGAGTTCGCCGCGCACGGGCCGGACGGCACGACAATCGAGCGGATCGCGAAAGCCTCCGGCGTGAACAAGGAGCGCGTCTACAACTACTTCGGCGGCAAGCGCGAGCTGTTCGCCCGGGTGCTGCGCGAGGAACTCGCCAAAGTCGCCCGGGACGTGCCGGTCGAGTCGTTCGCAGTCGAGGACGTGGGCGACTACGCCGGCCGGGTCTACGACTACCACTGCGAGCACCCCGAGCTCGGCCGCCTGCTGCGCTGGGAAGGGCTGCTCTTCGACGCCGACGTGCCCGATGAGGAGCAGCGGCGCGACTACTACAGCTACAAGACCGCCGCCGTCACCGCCGGGCAGGACGCCGGCACCGTCACCCGCGAGATCGACGCGGATCACCTGATGTTCCTGATCCTGTCGCTGGCCGGCTGGTGGTCAGCCGTGCCACAGGTCGCCCGCATGATCACTGGCCCCGAAGACGACGCCGCGCACGCCCGCCGCCGCGCCTCCGTCATCACCGCGGCCCGCCGCCTGGCCGCGCCCGAGCGCACAGAACCCAGCTGAGACGTTGGCGACGCTACTACCGTGAGGCCGGAACCCTATGGGGACGCAAAAGTACGAGCGTCTTGAACGGCATGATTCTGCGGGCTTGAGTCTACCGCCAGCCGTGGACGACGACCTTGCCGAGGGTACGGCCGCTCTCGACGAGTGCGTGCGCCTCACGCATGGTGTCCGGCGAGATCGGAGCCAAGGTCTGCGTGGTCGTCGCGCTGATGCTTCCCTGGTCGATGAGGTCGGCGACCTGGTTCAGGAGCCGGTGCTGTTCGACCATGTCCGGGGTCTGCTGGAGCGGGCGGGTGAACATCAGTTCCCAGTGCCAGGCGATGCTCTTGCCCTTGAGCGGGAATACGTCGCGCGGGCCGTCGTCGATGGCGACGATATGTCCGAACGGGGCGACGATCTGCGCGTAGGTCTCGATCTGCCCCTCGGAGTGCGCGGTGAACAGCCAGTCCACGCCGTGGGGAGCGATGCCCTGCACCTGGGAGACCAGGTTGCCGCGGTGATCGACTGAGTGCTCCGCGCCGAGGCCGCGCACCCAGGCGGCGCGCTCGGCATCGGAAGCGGTGGCGATCACGGTGACGTTCGGCAGCAGGGCCTCGGCCAACTCGAGCATGACCGATCCGACCCCGCCGGTCGCCCCGATCACCAGGAGTGTGCCGGAGGACTCCTCGGTCAGGCGGAGCCGATCAAACAGCGTTTCCCAGGCGGTTATCGCCGTCAGTGGCAGTGCGGCGGCGTCCGCGAACGAGAGGGTGGCGGGCTTGCGTCCGGTGATGCGCTCGTCCACGACGTGGAGGCGCTGGTTCGTACCCGGCCGGTCGATGCTCCCGGCGGTGAACACCTCGTCGCCGGGCGCAAACAGCGTCACCGCGGAGCCGACCTCGCGCACCGTGCCGGCGGCGTCGAAGCCGAGCACTCTGAACCCGTCGGCGGGTGCGCCCGCGCGGAGTTTCACGTCGACCGGGTTCACCGAGACCGCCTCGACCTCGACCAGCAGATCGTGCGGGCCCAGTTCGGGCACGTCGACCTCGCGGGCGATGAGCGCCTCGGGGTCGGTGGCGGGCAGGTTCTTCTCGTAGCCGATGGCAGTTGTTGTCGTCATGGACCCTATGGTTCCCTGCCGACCCTGGTTACCGTCAAGGGCATCCAGTATCTATCGGATACCATGATGAGATGAGCCAGATCGTTGATGAGTGCGCGCGGAACGACGTCTACGCGGCGATGTGCCCCTGCCGGGACATGCTCGATCTGCTCGCCAACAAGTGGAGTGCCCTCGCGATCGGTGCCCTCGAAGACGGGCCGCAGCGGAACGGGCAACTCAAACGGAAACTGGACGGCATCAGCCCCAAGGTGCTGTCGCAGACCCTCAAGCGCCTCGAAGACCACGGCCTGCTCACCCGCACCGTGTACCCCGAGGTTCCTGCCCGTGTCGAGTACGAACTCACCGACCTCGGCCACAGCGCTGCAGCCCCGCTGAAGCACCTACGCGACTGGGTGGAACACAACGTCGGAACCGATCAATAGCGTCGCTACACCGAGTTGAGTACTCCGTTCTCATCGTGGCTCAGTGCCTGCCTGTAGCGCGTCAAGCGCGACGACTGCTTGGAGGGGTAGGACGCCGTTGCCCAGGGCTGTGTTCTGCTGGGCCGCGGTCATACCGTGCTCAGGGTCGGTGACCCAGCCCGCGGGGAGGCCCATGAGCCATTCCACGAACTCGGGCGCTGGGCGAGGGCCTTTCTCCTCGTTCAGGATCGCGGGGGCAGGGGCTACTCGTTCGGTGATGTGCTCCCATCGGGCGATGGCCTCGGCGTATCGCCCCCAGCAGTGAATCGGCGTATCGCCCCCAGCAGTGAAGATGTCCTCGACCAGGGCGAACAGGGTCTCCGACTCGTTCCAGCTGGCGGGCGAGCCATGCGGCCCGTGCAGGGCGAGGTCGATCACCTGGTGGCTCAGGGCGATCGTGCCCCGGCGTGCCCGTACCTGGTCCAGGGTCTCGCCGCCGCGTGAGGAGTCCGAGGCCAAAGGTGTCCGGAACAGCGTCCTCGCGGTAGGCGGTGATGAAGACACGGAACCGGTGATGCGGTGCGCCGGCCAGTGACGCCGGTAGGCCGATCCACCTTGCACTTCGCCGGAGGTCGGCCAGATCCCCGAGAACGGCTCCGTGCGCCCGAAGAGGTCGCGCTGGCTCGTCTCCCAGCAGCCACGGGTCGGGTTCCAAGTTGCGAACGGCGGTTGCACGCTCGTCGGTTGCATCGTCTCGGTTGCGTGCATCGGGGGTTGCTCCTTCCAGGGGCGAGCGGATTGCGGGTGCGGAGAGCAGGCCGCGGACGTTCTCGATGACGACGAGCTCGGGTTGCAGCGCGTCGATCGCGGCCGCCATGTGCGACCAGAGCCCGGAGCGGGTGCCGGGTGCGAGGCCGGCGCCCTTGCCGACGGTCGAGACGTCCTGACAGGGGAACCCGCCGATCAGCACATCGACCGGCGGCACCGTCGCCCAGTCGATCGCGGAGATGTCTCCGAGGTTCGGGATGCCCGGCCAGTGGTGGGTGAAGGCGCGGATGGAGGGGTTGTTGATCTCGGAGAACCAGATCGTCTCCCCGCCGGTGGCGTACTCGACGGCAAGGTCCAGGCCGCCGTACCCGGAGAACAGCGACCCGACCCGGAGAGGGCGGCCGCGCTGGGAATGATCGTCGCGCATGAGGGCTCCGCAGGCTTCGTGAACCCCGGACCTCGACGCGACCGAACGGGCGCCGACTCTCCGGGCTGAACACTTGCCAGGTGCACCACCAGACGACCGGCGCGTATCGAACTACCGCGACCCCCGAAACGCCTTCGGCCGACTGCCTCCTCGAACCCTCGGCAGCGCGCTACTCGACCTCCTCCGCGACCAGTCGCTCTCGCCGCCCAACGAGCCGCCACACGTCTTTCAAGCGAGGCTCGCCGCGTCAACTTGAGTTGACAACCGGGTTCAAGTGTCGTCATCAGCGCACCTGATCGGCGTGAGCGCATCCCGGATGGGAGGGGCCAGGGGCTGGCCCGTGAAGGTGCTGTCACTGGATCGCGCTGAGCGCTCCGCGATCGTGCACGAGTTTCGTCGCTACCAGGGCCATCTAGCGCGTATCGATGACGATCTGCATGCCTCCCATGTGCTGTCCGTCAGTGTGCCGCACAGTGAGGTCGCCGTCGATGCGGCGTGAGTCGAAGACGGTGATGGGGATCGCGCTGCTGGCCGAGAGATGGATGCACAGATCGATCAGCGGGCTTTAGTCAGCGGGTCTCCTCGAACGGGTCCACGACCGTATGCACGCCGTGCGCGGGGCAGGAGAACGCGATGCGCAGGCCCGTGCCCTGCCCGCGTCGAACGGCTCTGGCGCGCAATCGGCTCCGCACTCTGCGCAGGTGCGGTAGCCCTCGGCCCTTGGGGCAAGACTTTCGAATGGGTCTGAGTTCATGCGGTTGCATCTCCTAGCCCCGCTGGTCTCGCGAGGATGAACTGGCAGGGCACTCAGTATCGTCCCTCTACCGAGAATCGACGCTTGAACTCGGCGGCGGTCAACCCATGATCGTTCAAAAGGCTGGCGACACGAGCGGGATCACGGAAGGCATCATTCGAAGCCAGCCCTGTAGCGAAGGACGCCAGCGCCTTCTTCAGGCGAGCAAGCCGCTCCGTGGTAATAACCCGGCAGCCCGACGGTATCGCAGCGCGTGAATCGAACCTCTCCTCCGGGTGGATAAGCACAGGAACCGATTGGCTACTCGGATACTGTTCACGGAACCAATCCATCGCTTGGGAAAGTTGCCCGGCCCACTTCTTGTAGACCGGGTGCCCGGCGTCCGCGTCACTCTTCGCCTCAATGACACAGAAACTCCCGTCGCTGAGCGCCCACAAGTTGTCGGGTCCGGGCTTGGGAAGTTGCTCGGGTCTCTGCCCTACGTGTCCGATATGTTCCGCAAGATCTCGCACCGCCTGCTCAAACTGGTCCGTCCGAGGCCCCCAATCTAGGTCTTGCGCTAGGGCGTTGAAACCGAGGAGCAGATCGTTACCGGACTCGTACCTCGCTTGCAGCCAAGATGAAGCCTGCTCAGCCTGCGGGCGGCTGGCCGCTTTCAATCTCTCGTACTGCACACCTGCGAGAGGTCGAAGTAGTCGCATGTTCGCGCGATTAGCCGTCTTTTGAATCTGTTGTGCTTGCGATGGATCGAAGAAGTTGATGTAAGTCGCGAGTCGCTGTTGCTGGAGTGCTTGTGTAGCGTCGTCATCCGTGATGCTATTAACGACTGACTGCTGTTCTCGTGCCGCGGACACATAGTCGCCACGCATGGCTTCACTAAATGCGAGTCGCTCAGCTTTAGCGGTTTCAACGACCATCGAAGCGTCGTAACGGACCTGCGCCAGAGCGCCCTTGCTGTAAGCGATCCAGTCCCTATCGCGTTCGAGGCACTGATTCATGATGTCATGTAGATCGTCAAGGGTCTCGGCTTCGACCTCGCTCGCAACTTCCGCCGCGAGGTCCAGTTGCACTCTGGTCGCGGGAGAGAAGAAGCCTCGTGCTTCGGGCGCATTCAGGCGTTCGGCCAGCCGAGCCCCAAGGAGGAGAACCACGGCATGGTCTTCGTTTGACCGAGTAGCCCGACCCATACCCTGCTCCAGGCGTTGAATCTGCCGACCAAGGAGATTTGCTGATCCGGTTAGTCGCGCCTGCGCTATCCGTTCGGGCCCGTCGAGTGCTTCGGGGAGTCCATCAATGACTAGGACGTGGCACGCGTCGCCGGGTAGGTCAATGCCGTCGTAGCGGTTGACGAGGACTACGAGTCCCAGTTGGGGGTTCTGGTGTACTTTCTCGATGCCCTCGTGGATGTTGTTACGGTCGAGAACGAGGGCAGCGTCGTCCCGCCACCAGTCGGCACGTGCATGGCTCGGAACGATGACAACAACGTTTTGCTCTTCTGCCAGATCTAGGACAAGCTCACGCACTTCGTTATCTGTCGCTCTCGGCACGAGTTGCTGGGGCACAAGGATCATCCGATCCCCTATATCGCCCGCGCTTGAAGGGAAAATGGGTCGTGCGACCGACTCTGGGGCGGCGCCGAAGTGCCGGACAAGCACTGAGTCGTCAGCAAGAGTGGCGGTGAGGTACACGCGTCGCTGCGCCTGGGAGAACCCGAGAAGCGCTTCGGTTGGGTGACAAGGAGGGTATATCTCGAAGGCGTCGCTTGTAATAACGCCAGTACAGAGCGGGAGGCTGTCAACAACAAGGGGCCAACCCCACTTCAGAGCGCCGGTCGAAAGCGGGTGCAGGATGGACAAGACTTGATCTTGTTTCGCTTGCCAGGCCCAGAATGGAACCTCCTGAATCGCACTACGGTGACGAGATTCCAAGTCCAAATATCCGCTAGGAGACTGAACCTTTAAATCGGCAGCAAAAAGGTCCAGCAGCTCGTCGTATGCGGACGACTCAGCATCGACCCGGAGCCGGAACACATGATCTGCCTGCGCGATGCAGGCGTGAGCGTCATCAATGATCACTCCTGCGAGTCCGTGCGACGGAGGCTTGGACACGCTGCCGCCGACCCCGAAGACTGACAAGCCATTGAAGAGTTTGGCGAACGTCCCGACGAGGACGGCGCGTCCCTGCTGATACTCGGGCGATTTGGGGTCGTTCGTGGTGGTGATCCCCGCTCGTTGTGCCTCGTTAGTGACCTGGGCCGTGAGGAAGTCATCAGGCACGAGGTAAGCAACCGGTCGGATTCCCTCGTTAAGCCAACTACGAGCCAGCAGGAGCCCGACCAGCGTTTTGCCGCCCCCTGTATTCATCTTGATCACGAGGTCCCGTTCGTCGCGACGCTCGTGCCAAGCGGCCAGCACCTGATCTTGCGGCCCTCTCAGATAGTCCAGTCCGGAGACTTTCTCAGGGAGAGCGTTGAATAGATCACGGGGGTCGGTAATCGTATTGGCCGGAGCCGAGGCCCCCTGGCCCAGTCGCTTGAAGTTGACCTTGGCCATCGCATCCTCGCTTCGTGTTGACCTCATCCACGGTGCCCTCATTCTCTCCTATGCAGCCAGGGCTCGGCCAACCGCGCAGGTCATCGGGCCGCGCGCTGGGGTGGCATGCTGCTGGTCGCGGGATTCGGGGTGCTCACACTCGGGATCGCAACCTTGGCCTATCTGATCTTCCGCCGGCCCCGTACCGACTCGCTCACGCTCCGTCTGCTGTTCGGTACGGTGATCGCGGTGACCGGTCTGCTGCTGGATGCGGTGGTGTACGGCGCAACTGCGAGCCGGTATCCGGTGCTGCCCGGACCGCAACAGGGGCGGTAGCGTTCTTCCTTGTCCTCGCCTACGGGCTGCTCCTGCTCGCGCCACACGTCTGCCGTGCACAGGACGCTCAGTGTTCAAGCCCGACTGCGTGAAGCCGACAACGTACGGCCGGACGAAGCGCGGCCCTCATAGGTGGCGGGCGGAATCTCGCGCTGGGCATGGTCGCGTCATGCACCACTTCGGGTGCTCACCTGCTCGGTATGACGGTCTCGATGCGAGTGATGAGCGCCGGCGACGGCTACCAGTACCTGCTACGCACCGTCGCCGCGGGCGACGGCGACCGTTCCCTGTCGACTCCGCTGACGAAGTATTACACGGAGGAGGGCACGCCGTAGTCCCCCAAAAGTAGCCGCATCCTGATCTTCTTGGTTGAGCAGTGCCGACCTTATCCGGCAGTGGACTGTTGGTGGAGCGGGGTCGAGTTCTTGATACGAGGGGCGGCGACCAGCCATGCCGCCGCGAGTGCGATCGCGCCGACGATCGGGATCGCGGATGCGCCGAGGTGATCGAGGGTGAGCCCACCGATGGCTCCGGCGACGGCGGTGCCGAGGTAGAGGCCCGAGATGTTGAGCGAGACCGCGGTCATGGCCGCGTCGGGTGCCGCGGCGATGGTGCTCGCTTGCATGGGCGGGTTGAGCGCCCACGCGAAGACCGACCAGATGCCGACGGTGATCCCGAACACCCACACGGGGGCGCCCGTGACGATGACAAGGACAGCGACCAGCGAGAGGGCAAGGGCGTGCCCGCCGAGAATCGCGAGGCGTGCCCGGCGCGGACCGAAGCGGTCGGTGAGGCGGCCGCCCAGGAGCGCGGAGACGACGCCGACGAGCCCGACGGTCAGCAGCAGGATCGGCATCGCGGTATCAGTGCCGAGCGTGTGCAGGGTGATTGGGCCGAGGTAGGTGTAGAACATCAGCCCGCCCGTTCCGCACAGGAAGATCGCGGCGACCATGCGCAGCACGCCGGGGTTGCGCAGCGGCGCAAGACGCTCGCCGAGAGTGCCGGGCTTCGCTCCGGGCAGGCGGGGCATCGTCGTCAGCGCGATGATCGCGGCCAGGGCGGCGACGATCGCGATGAGCACGAACGTAGCGCGCCAGCCCCACGCGCCGGCGAGCCAGGTACCCACCGGCACGCCGGTGAACAGGGCGACCGTGAGCCCTGCGGTGACCACGGACAGGTAGGTGCCCTGATTGCCCTCGGGCGCGCCCTCGGCCGCGGCAGCGAACGCGGTGGTCGAGACCGCTGCAGCCGATAAGCCCGCGACGATCCGCAGGATGAAGAGCGTGGTCAGGTCGGGTGCGATCGCGCAGCCGAGGTTCGCCAGCACGAACACGCTCAGCCCGCCGAACAGGACGAGCCGGCGCGGGTAGCGATCCAACCAGACCGCGAGCACCGGAGCGCCCAGGGCGAACGCGAAGGCAAAGCCGGTCACGAGCTGGCCGGCCGCGCCGGGGGTGACGTCGAGGTCGGCGGCGACGGTGTTGAGCACGCCGGCGATCACGAACTCGTCGGTGCCGAGCGAGAGCGTGGCGATGAACAGGGCGGTAAGCCACAGGGAACTGCGGGGCATGGGCACCTCCGGTCGAGTCGAAGCATGGTGATGTTCTATGTTTCACGAACATCGAACACGTTAGCAGGTCGTTCGATAGGCGACGAACAAGGTAGGATCGAGGCATGCCCCCGACCGACCATGCGGACACCAAGCACCCGGCCACCGCGGACCTCTCGCTCACGCGAGTGCTCTCCGCGCTGTCCGATCCGCTACGCCTCGGCATCGTCCGCCTGCTCTCCGACGGGCAAGAGCGGCAGTGGGGCGAACTGGATGCCCCCGTGTCGAAGTCGACGCTGAGCCACCACATGAAAACGCTGCGCAGCGCGGGCATCACCCGCACCCGCGACGAGGGCACCCGCTGCTACGTCCATCTGCGCGCCGACGACCTCGAAGAACGCTTCCCCGGACTCCTGGCATCCGTCCTGAGTTCGGCGGACGAGGACGCCGCACCCGTCGGGCTCAAGTAGTCCGACCCGCTCGACCAAGTGGCATAAGCGACACAGCGCTACATGGAGACGAGAACCCCGTAGTCCTGCAAAAGTAAGTGCGTCTTGATCGGCTGCGTCTTGCGGTTCTCAGCCTATCCGGGAGAGGTCCGAAGCAGGCCTGGTGCTCCAATCGCGCTACTCGTCCTCGGTGCCGTCATGTGCTTTGAGTGCCAGACCGGTGCGGTAGAGCTCGATCAGCAGCGGGCGGAGTTCCCGACCGCGTTCGGTGATCCGGTACTCAGTTCGTCGCGGGAACCCGCTGGCGATTTGCCGTTCCACGAGCCCGGCGGAGACGAGTTCACGCAGGCGCTCGGTCAGCACCTTGTCGCTCAGCTGCGGCAGTGACGCGGCAAGCTCCGTGTAGGAGTAGCCGTCGCCCGGCAGGAGGTTGCGCAGCACGAGCGTCGTCCACCGACCCGAGATCGCCGCCAGCGACACCTCGACCGGGCAGTCGATCGAAGGAACGTCAGTGCGTCCGCTCAGGGTCGGTACGAGCTCTACATCCCACCGGGGACTTACTGCTTGGTGAGCCACGAGACCTCCTGCTTCGCTGGAACTATGACCGACAATATTCTCCCATCCGGTAGTGACGTTCCTCTGGCCACCAGCCCGGAGCAGCAGCCGCATGTGTTCGCGACCGCATTCAACACCGGTGACCCTGACGCGATTGAGCGCGTCTACGAACAGGCCGGCGTTTTCATCAGCATCCCCGGTAACCCCTCCACCGGAGCCGACCGCCGCGAGGCCAACGCCCGCATGGCCTCTCTCGGGGTTCCGATCGAGGTCAAGCCCCGTCACGTCTACGTCGCCGACGACATCGCCCTGCTGATCGTGGATTGGACGATCGCCGGCACCACTCCGGACGGTGAAGAAGTCAACATCCAAGGCACCGCTACTGACGTGGCGCGACGCGGCGATGACGGCACCTGGCGCTACATCATCGACAATCCCTTCGGGACGGCGACGCAAGCACCGTAGTCGGTGAGAGCGTGATGTCGCGTTCTCCGGTCGCTACCTTCTGATCAGGACGCCGTTGGTATGCGAAAGTAGCTACGTCTGTTTGATGGTCCAGGGGATCGACGGGTCTGCCGATTGGAGATGTGATTCGAGCAGATCAGCAGATCAGACACAATCTACTGTTTCAGTTGCGTGGGGTGGTCGAAGAGGTTGTCTTCTGCCTCGTGCTTGTGTTGCCAGGGTGAGTGTGGCGAGGATGGCGAAGGCTGCTCCGATCCACATGGCTGCGGAGGGATCGTCACCGGCTCGGCCGATGGCGATCGCGCCGATCGCTGATCCCAGGGCGACGCCCATGGTGATGAGGGAGGTGTGCACCGTGCTGACCATGTTCCCGGTTCCTCCGATTTCGGCGACGCGGGCGACCATCGCGGGGTTCATCGGCACTCCGGCGACGCCCACGATGAGCACCATGGCCAGCACGAGCGGCTGTGCGTTGCTGAAGGCTCCGAGGAGCGAGAGTGAGACGAATAGCAGTGTGTGTCCGATGCGCAGGATGCCGATGGCGTGCTGGTCGGCGAATTTGCCGACGATGAGGTTGCCGATGAAGGACACGATTCCGTAGGCGAGCAGGATCAGGGTCGTCGTGTTCGTCGCGAAGCCGGCGTTCTGTTCCAGCAGCGGGGTGAAGTAGGAGAAGCCGGCAAAGGCTGCGCCGATGGTCAGCAGGCTGACCAGGTATCTGGACCAGAGTTTCGGTGAGCGCAGCTTGCGCAGGTCCTGTGCGGCGGCTTCCTGGGTGGCGGCTTCGCGGGCGGGCAGGGTGAGCAGGCTGATGAGGAACACGGCGAAGGCCGCGATGCCTAGGATGTAGAAGCTGGACTGCCAGCCCCAGCGGGCCGCGAGGAAGTGCGACAGCGGCAGGCCGATGACGGTTCCGACCATGATGCCGCCGAGCACGATGGACACTGCTTCGCCGATCTTCTCCGGACTTGGGGCCAGTCGGGCGCTATAGGACACGGCGATGCCATAGGCGGCGCCGGAGAGGCATCCGGTCAGGACGCGAAGCAGTGCCAGCCACCAGAACTCGTGGATCAGCGGGACCAGGACCTCCAGCGCGGCATAGGTTCCGATGACGATCAACAGTGAGCCTTTGGGTGGGCGATGCCGCAGGAGGTAGACCAGCAGCGGGCCTCCGAGCGCCATGCCGAGCGCGTATAAAGTGACCACCGTCCCGACCTGGCCGGTCGAGACGCCCAGGTCTGCGGCGATCTGCGGCATCATCCCCGCGGTTTGGAACTCGCTCATGATCACCACCATGATCGTGAGCATCAGTACGTACAGGTATTTCTTCACTGACCGGTCTCCAATCTGGATTCTCTAGTACAAAATAAGGGTGCAGGTGAGCCCGACAGCTCACGGAGTTCTCAGTAGTGGCGTATCAAGGTGTCAGGGCACTGAGGCCGAGTGCGACGATCCGCCGCAGTTCCTCGGGTGCGGAGCCGGCCTGTGCCATGACGCGAATCCCTGAGATCAGGGTGACGACCAGCAGTGCGGTGTCCCGAGGGTCCAGGTCCGGCCGGAGGCTGCCGTCGAGCTTGCCGGCCCTGACGGCGTGCTCCAGCATCGCGAGCTGGCGTCCCAGTGCACGGTCGAGGATGCGGGCGACGCGCGGGTCCTGACTGCCGCGGTCCGGCGTCATGCGTGTCGTCACGACCATGCACCCGGCCGCGTGCCCCTCAGTGGACGCCTCGTGCTCCTCGGCGATCATGAGATTCAGAACGCCGCTCACGCGTGCGAAGCCATCCAGTTCGGCATCGGCGAGCACCGCCTCCTGGCTCTCACCAGTGACCTCGACATAGCGCTCCAGCGCTCGAACGAACAGCTCATCCTTGGAGTCGAAGGCGTTGTACAGGCTGCTCCGCCGCACCCCGGCCGCCGCGCACAACTGCTCAGTCGACGTGTCCGCGAATCCACGCACCCTGAACTGCGCGGCCGCGGCATCCAGCACTGTCGCCTCGTCAAACGTTCGTGGTCTACCCATGTCCGCGATGCTAGCAGTTGATGGACTATAGAGTACAAAACAAACACAGGCCGCGACCGACGCAGCATCGACTGGTGCAGCCGTTGGAATGGGCTGCCCGCATGACGCGCACCTGGCTCGTATGACAGTTTCGATGCGGGTGATGAGCGCCGGGGACGGCTACAAGTACCTCCTGCGCTCAGTCGCCGCGGCCGATGGTGACCGCTCGCTGTCCACGCCTCTGACGCGCTACTACGCCGAGGCGGGAACGCCCCCCGGGTTTTGGATGGGGACGGGCCTGCCGTCCCTCGGCAGCGGTGAGCTGGCCGAGGGCGGCCGAGTCACCGAGGCGCAGCTCCAGCTCCTGGTCGGGATGGGCCGCGACCCCATCACAGGCGAGCCATTGGGTGAAGCGTATCGGCAGTACGCGAGCGTGCAGGACCGCGTCGATCGTCGGGTCGCCGACCTCGACCCGGAGCTGGGGCCGGTGTCTCGTGCGGAGCAGGTCGCGGCCATCGAGGCGGAGGAAGCCGAGCGCGGCACCCGCCGCGCGGTCGCGGGGTATGACCTGACGTTCTCGGTGCCGAAGTCGCTGTCGGCCTGGTGGGGCGTTGCGGATGCGGGCACGCAATCGCTGATTGCGGACGCGCACCATCAGGCGGTCGCGGAGGTGATCGCGTTCCTCGAACGCGAGGTCGCGACCACGCGCGTCGGTGCCGCCGGACCGGAGGGCGCGGTCGCGCATGTCGATGTCGCCGGCGTCCTCGCCACCGCGTTCGACCACTACGACTCACGCCGTGGCGATCCGCAGCTGCACACCCACGTCGTGGTCAGCAACAAAGTGCTCACCGTGCAGGACCAGAAGTGGCGGACCCTCGCCGGTCGCCCGGTGCACGCCTCGGTCGTCGCCCTGTCCGAGCTGTACAACGCCACCCTCGCCGACCGGATCACGGGCATGTTCGGGATCGAGTGGGAGGCCAGGGAACGGGGCCGGGATCGCAACCCGGCATGGGAGCTCGCCCCGGTACCGGACGAGCTGATCTCGGAGTTCTCCTCCCGGTCTCGGCAGATCGAGGAGGAGAAGACCCGCCTGATCGACGCCTACCGGGCCAACCACGGCCGTGAACCGTCGACGAAGACGATCCTGAAGCTCCGCGCCCAAGCGACCCTCGCGACCCGACCCGAGAAGCAGGTCCAGTCGCTCGCTACCCTCACCGCCAACTGGCGCCACCGCGCAGGCGAGGTCCTCGGCGAGGACGCGACCGCCTGGGCGCGCACCCTCACCGGCGGGGAACAGGCAGCGCTGTTGCGGGCCGACGACGTGCCCGTGGACACCATCACCGACCTCGGCCAGTCCGTCGTCGCGGCGGTGGGTGAGAAGCGGTCGACGTGGCGGCGCTGGAACCTCCGCTCCGAAGCGAGCCGGCAGCTCATGGGGGTGCGGTTCGCGACCGCTGCCGACAGGGAGGCGATTACCGGGATGGTGACCGACGCCGCCGAACAGGCGTCGCTGCGGTTGACGCCGCCGGAGCTGGCATCGAGCCCGATCGTGTTCCGCCGCCCCGACGGATCAAGCCGCTTCCGCCACCCCAGCGCCGTCCTGTACTCCACCGAGGAACTGCTGGCCGCGGAAGACCGGCTCCTCGACCGCTCGCACGCGACGACCGGGCCGACCGTGGAACTGGCCACCGTCGAGAAGATCACCAGCAGGCCCGACTCGGAAGGGCGCCGGCTCGGCCCCGATCAGGCCGATGCCCTGCAGCGGATCGCGGTGTCGGGCCGGGTCGTGGACGTGCTCGTCGGGCCCGCAGGTGCGGGGAAGACGACGGCGATGAGCGCGTTGAAACGGGCGTGGGAGAAGCAACACGGCGCCGGCAGCGTGGTCGGTTTGGCGCCGTCGGAGAACGCGGCGCAGGTGCTCGGCGAGGAACTGGGCATCGAGACGGAGAACACGGCCCGCTGGTGGCAGATGCACCTCCTCCACGGGACCACGTTCGACAAGGACCAGCTCGTGATCCTCGACGAGGCATCCCTGGCCGGCACCGGCTCCCTCGATCGCATCACCGGCCTCGCCGAACAAGCTGGCGCGAAAGTCCTGCTCGTGGGTGACTGGTCGCAGCTCCAGGCCGTGGATGCGGGCGGGGCGTTCGGGATGCTCGTCCACGACCGCGACGACGCCCCCGAACTGGTCGACGTACACCGGTTCACCCATCAATGGGAGAAGGCCAACTCGCTGGCCCTGCGGCACGGCCGTACCCCGGCGATCGACACGCTCATCAAGCACGACCGGGTGCGCGGCGGTGACCAGGAGGCGATGATCGATGCCGCCTACACCGCCTGGCGACACGACGTCCAGGCGGGGCGGGCGTCGATCCTCGTCGCCGAAACCCGCGAGAGCGTCACCCAGCTCAACGAGCGTGCCCGCGCCGACCTCATCCTCGACGGCACCATCACCCCCAGCCGAGAAGTCACCTTGCACGACGGCACCCAGGCATCCAAGGGTGACCGGGTCATCACAAGGGAGAACGACCGGCGCCTGCGGTCGAAGAACGGCAAGAACTGGGTGCGCAACGGCGACCGCTGGACCATCACCGACATCTCCAGCGACGGGTCGATCACCGTCCGCCCCGCCGGGCGACGCTTCGGCGGATCGCTCGTGCTCCCCGCCGCCTATGTCGCCGAACAGGTCGAACTCGGGTATGCGATCACCGGGCACCGCGCCCAAGGGATCACTGTCGATACCGCGCACGCGGTCGTGACGGCCACGACCACGCGGGAGAACTTCTACGTCGCGATGACCCGCGGCCGGCACGGGAACTACGCCTACGTCGCCACCGACACCACAGACGACGCGCATGTCGCCCCGCACCCCTCCGACAACCCCGACGCCACCGCCCGATCCGTCCTGTACGGGGTGCTCCAGCACGTCGGCGCCGAGCTGTCCGCACACGAGACCATCACCGCCGAACACGAACGCTGGGGGTCCATCGCCCAGTTGGCGGCGGAGTACGAGACCATCGCCCAAGCCGCCCAGCACGACCGCTGGGCCACCCTCCTGGAAACCTCCGGTCTGACCGAGGGGCAGGTCGATGTGGTGCTCGGCTCGGACGCCTACGGTGCCCTGTCCGCGGAGTTGCGCCGCGCCGAGGCGAATCATCACGACCTCGACGCCCTGTTTCCGCGGCTGGTGGCGGCGCGCGGCTTTACCGATGCCGACGACCTCGCCTCGGTCCTGCATCACCGCCTCGCCCGCGCCACCGCCCGCCCCGCCGGGTCCGGGCGCGCCCGCCGGTCGCCGCGGCTGATCGCAGGGCTCATCCCGTATGCCTCGGGCGTGACCGACCCTGAGATGCACCACGCCCTCGCTGAACGCGAAGAGCTGATCGAACACCGCGCAGCGGCGGTCCTCGGCCGCGACCGGGATCAGGGGAAGCCGTGGACGGCCGCGCTGGGCAAGCCGCCCGCGGACGCACGGACGGCGCAGCGGTGGCGGCAGGCCGGCCGGGTTGTCGCCGCGTACCGCGACCGGTACCAGATCACCGATGACACCCCGCTTGGCCGCGATGCGGGATCGGATGCGCAGAAGCTCGACGCCGCCCGCGCGACTGCCGCGCTCACGCGGGCGCAGCAGCTCAGCCGTCAGACCCGGGACTCCGAACAGCCGGACCTCACGGTGGAGGCCCGGCAGGGCCGCACTCTTTGAAAGCGAGAAGGAGGGGTGTTGAAAGCGAGAAGGAGGGGTGCAGGTCTCTGGAGTTCTTGTGTCGTTGCCGAAGAAGTTGACGCTAGGGTGGCACGAGAAGAGGGCGGTCGATCTCAGTCCCAGGGAGATCGACCGCCCTCTCTCGTTCGGCCCTACTTTCCCTTCTCCGTCACGCTCGTGTTGGGGTGACGGGCAGCGGCAGCGCCCGAGATGTACCGGCCGGAGATCGCCGAGCGGTTGTGCGTGCCGCTCGACTTGTTCCCTCCGGTTTCGGTAACGCTCGTCTTCGGATGACGAGCGGCCGCGGCATTCGAGATGTAGCGGCCTGTGATTGCAGAGCGATGAGCCATGTCGGCTCCTTCCTCCTCGGAGTTCCCCCCTATGTCGTCGGGGGGCGCCGTCGTGGTTCGACGGTCGTCTGGGGTTGGCACCAGCGAGAGCTTCGGCCGAGGATCCTCGATGCCCGCGAGTTGCCGAACACGTCTGGGGGTGAACTGTAGGTCGCGCGCGATATCGACAACGGTCACGTCGACAGTTTCGAGAAGCTCGATGGCGTTCTTGAGGAGCTCTGGTTGCTCCCCAGGGAAGTCTCGGATTGGTCGTGAGCGTCGCGGCAAGCTATTGAGCGTTATGTAGGCTCGCCTGGTGGTTGACTCGGAAATGATTTCGAGCTCGCGCATGCGATACAGCAATGAGTGAACCGAGACGCCCCACCATTCGCTGATCTCCTCGATCCGGTTGAAGTTAACCCGCTTCGGAAGCTCGTTGCAGATGACATCACGGGGCGTGAGGAACTCGGCCGCGAACTCGTCGGCTTGACGCTCCATTTGGGTGTCAGTTCCTTGACGCCCGTGATGCAGCACGATGTGTCCCAGTTCGTGAGCCGCGGAGAATCGGTGGCGCATAACATCATTGGCCTTATCCGGTGTGAGCACGATCATAGGACGCGGCAGGGCGATCGTTGAGAACGCATCGATACGGCTCTTGTCGTCCAGCTCCTCTTCTTTCATTGAGAAGAACACCGTGAGAATGCCGTGCTGCTCTAGCTGATAAACGAGATGAGGGATCGGGCCGAAACCGAGCCGCCAATGCTCGCGCATAGCGCGTGCCGCGGTGACCGGGTCGGGCACGTCGAACGAGTCGGGTTGCGCCCAGCCCGGCAGATCGATATCAGGGAACTCGACACTCTCTTCGAGATAGCAGCTAAGCTCCCACGCCTGTTCGACATAGGCAGTGGCCTGTTGCTGCTGACTGACAGTGGTCGATCGGAGCCTTCGGAATGAAGCTTCTGCGATCTCGACTTGTGCGCGAGGACGGCCATGTGCGAAAAAACCTGCTGGAACTTTGAGGGCGTCGGCCAGCGCTGCGATTGTCTCTGCACGCGGTCTGACTTCGCCACGCTCGTACTGACCAATCGCGGCGGCAGAGACTCCAACCGCTCGATGGAGTTCGGTCTTACTCATCTTGCAGATGCGTCGCGCCTGAGTCAGGCGGGCAGGATCAAAAAGGCGCGCAATATCGGTCAGGCTTTGCTCTGGCATCAGCTACCCTCCTTCTCCTCGGAACGCGAGCGCAGCTTGGCCCGAGTACGAGGCCGATCTCCCTCGGCGAAGCCGCCGACCAGACGAGGCTTCTGCTGTACCGACGGAGCTTCTGCCGGTTCCTTCGTGTAGGTCAGACGCTCAGGATCGGTGAATTCGAGGTGTCGACCGTTGAGCCGTGCTGGCGCCCAATAGATTGTGCCGACGCCGAACGGCGTGCTGCTGTAATACGGCACGAACAGCGTCACCTTGCCGTTCGGATCTGAGACGATGTCGAGCGCATCGGACAGGCGGGCCACGTCGTCTTCCTCATTGATGTGGCTGGGCGGGAGTTCGAACAGGCCGCCAGGCTCGGTGTACTTCGTGTTGCTGGCCGCAGCGAACATCTCTCGCCGCTTCTCGGGGAGATAGCTCGGACGGTAGCGACGATGATTGCGCGGCATCTTCTTGCCCACGCGCTGAAGGAAGACGAGGCTGTTGCCGACATACGTCAGCGTCCGACGCGTACCGGGAACCCGTTGTTCATGGTAGGAGGGCAGGGCATTGATGAGCGCCTGAAGTTCCTTCTGAGCCCCACGAGCCATCCCGACGCCGTAAACATCCTGGTCTCCGTCCGGGTCCTGGTACTCGGTGTGCGCTCGGGCCGAACGTTGCTGGCTGAGATGAATGGCTTGCGGGATCGCAGACCGCAGAGTCTGGATCTCCTCCTGAGTGAACTCCGAACGCCAGTCAAGGTGGTCGTCATCGCGCATGTCGTCTCCCATCGTCAGTGGAAGCGTAGCACGATACTTCAGTTCTTATCAAGAATCCGTCAACTTGCGGGGAGCCGAGTCGTGGGTGAAGGTCATCTTGACGGGAAGCAAGGAGCTCCTGACGGTCAATCTACGCCACCTGGCGCCGATGGGACCGGACTGGCCTCCCGGGTCGGGGGTTCCTCTTGTCCGCACGCCGGCGTAGAGTGGAAGGCGAAGCGGAGGCTTCCAATCTGTCGGGTTCTCCGGGACCACCCCTTTCGCGGGGCCACCACCAACACGCCGCTTCCTAACATTCGAACCGTGTTGAATGGAGACCCACCGATGTTCTTCAGCGACCGCGTGCGGCGCCGCTGGCGCCAGAGCGAGAACACCGCCCAGAACCTGGAGCCGGTCCGCCGGCTCTTCCCGACGAACCGCATCCGCGATGCCGTCTACAGTCGCCGCGGACTCAAATGGGGCGTCCCGGCGATGCTGCTCGCCGCCCCCTACATCGCAGCGGTGAAGCTGCTGAGCGATCACATCGAGCAGGGCAGTCCCGGCTGGCTCCACCTGGTCGTGCTGCTGTGCGCGTGGAACGCGCTCAAGATGCTCTGGCTCGGCCCGATGAGCCTCATCGCCCTCGCCGGTGCCCGGCACCGCGAGCACGCCCAACGCCGCGCTGTCCGCGGTGAAGCCGAGGGGCGCGGCACGCCGGACGATGCTCCGGTCATGGTCGGCGGTGCATCATGAACGCAGTCACCTACCGGTACAGCGCGGCGGAGAACCCTGCCTGGCTGAACCAGCAAGAAGCCGACTGCCGCAGCTACGCCGACGAGCACGGCCTGACCGTCACCGAGGTCTTCACCGACGTCGGGCACAGTCGCCACGGCCTGCGTCACATGCTCGATGCCGTCGAGCGGCAGGACGTGACCGGGCTCATCGTCACCGACCTTGCACGGCTCGGCTCTAAGTACGCCGATCACGTCGCCGTCGTCCAGCAGCTCCACGACGCTGGAGTCGACATCCACGTCACCAAAGACCGCACGACAAGCTCCGTCGAGGAGAAACCTGATCGCCGTCAAGCAGGCACACCTCGATGCCGAGGCCCCGCGGTCGTTCCCCTCCGGTGGTAGCGACCCCACGGACTGATCCGTTACCGCCACCGCCAAGGATCCGCTCTCGACTGGAAGAGAGCGGATCCTTCTGCTTGTTCGCCTACCGTTCCCGCCCGTGCGGATCACGAAGCGAGACACCCGCACGAAGCAGGTTCGTCCGGACCGTGCTCGCGTTGAAACCCAGCCGCTCGCCGACCCTGGCCAGCGACTCGCCCTGCTCGTAACGGCGGCACATTTCGAGAACCTCTCCCGATGATGGCTTCTCGCGGCGCAGTCGCACGCCTCGATCCCGCAACCGGTCAGCGAGGCGCTGCCGACTCACGCCCAGATCGTCAGCGATCACCCGCAGAATCTCGCCGCACTTGTAGCGGCGCTCCGCCTCATCCAGCATCGCCGCCGTCAACCGCGGAACCGGACGCGGCAGCGGCCGAGAGGAGGCCGGCCCCACCGTTGGCCTGCGGCGACGTCGGATCGCTCGATGCAACGTGACCGCCAACTGGAGGGTCGGGGCAAGGTTAGAGCACTGTCGCGCTACCTCCACAAAAATCCCCGTTCGGCGGGGATTTTTTTGTTGGAGCTTGCCGTGCCATGGATGCCTGTTCGAGCAGGATTCACGCGAGCATGTTCGGGCTGGCTTACAACGTCACGTCATCGGGGGTCGAGATCGATCCCGACCGACCCGTGTCGTGCTCGATGTCCGCGTTTGGTGGACGCGCGACGCGCCGCTGCCTGGCTAGGCTCATCGGGTGGCTGACGTGGTGGTGGATGCCGGCGCGCTCGATGGCATTGCTTCGCACGCTCGCGCCGCCTCGACGCCTATGACGTGGGACCTGCATGCTGCCGGGTTCACCCCGTTCCAGCAAGCGATCATCGGAGCATCAGGTGTCAACTACCCCTCGGTCTCGCGCGATTGCCGTCTTCCTGCTGACCTTCGCGCTTGCGTTGACGGGATGTGGAGCAAGGGAGAGCCAGATGACCCCGGAGCAAGTACGCGACTCGCTGATCAAGATCGCCGAAGACACGGCCGCGTTGCTCGATATCGACGGGTGGAAGGACGAAGTCTCGTTGGCTCAGGGCTGCAGCGCCGGTGTGGAGTTCGGCTATACCTACGCTGCCCCGCCCGCTGATTCCGTCCGCCTCGCCGAGGCACGGAAGGTTGCGGAGTACTGGCGGTCACTCGGCATGGAAACTCGGGTCAACTCCGAGAATGACCCGGTCGTCTTCGGAAGCGGCGGCCCCATTCAGAGCATCAGCTTCTCCACGGGCCCAGGGATGTACGACGTTTCTGGCACCTCCCTTTGCGTGCCCGGCGAGCCCGACGATTACCGCTGACGCCAGGGCGTATCCCTGCGGCCACGAGCCATGGTCCCCATCCACGCGCAGATCTGCCACCCGATCGAGCGTATCGACGGGCTTCTTGTTTCCCTATATGTAGTTCGGGGTACACGCGCAGACGTCGCCGTGTCGGCACGGTTCGGTAGGCTCGGGAAATGGATCTGCGTGTCGCGGCCTACGCCGTCGTCTTCGATGAGGAGCGGGGTATTTTGCTCGCCCACTGGCACGAAGGCCGTCGAGCGGCGTGGACCCTCCCCGGTGGTGGGCTCGAAGACGGTGAAGACCCGGCCGACGCGGTGCGGCGAGAGCTGCGCGAAGAGACCGGGTTCCGCATCGAGATCGACGAGCTCCTCGGCATCCATTCGCGCGTGATCCCCGCTCGTCAGCGCATCACACCCGGTGCGGATGCCCCGCTGCACACCCTGCGCATCGTGTACCGCGCGCACATCACGGGCGGTCGACTGCGCAACGAGGTCGGCGGATCGACCGACGAAGCGGACTGGTTCGCGCTCGGCGAGCTGCCGGCGGTCCAGCACACCCAGCTCGTCGACGTCGGGATCGAGATGGCGGGGCTCTGAGCCCCCAGGCGCACGCGTCAGCGGGGTGTGGCGGGCTGCGAGATGTCGGCGACCGTTGCACCGTACGCGGCGATGAGATCATCGGCGTCGACGAACAAGCTGTACCCGTGGGCGCCCGCGCCCATCGCGATGCGCCGACCCGTGATCGACGCGTCGGCATAGACCGGCCAGTCGGTCGAACTGCCGATGGCGGTGATCGTGCCGCGCTCGTAGCCGGTCGCGGCGAGTGCCAGTTCGGGCTCGGGCAGGCGCAGCTTGTTCACCCCGACGACGGCGCGCAGCTTCGGCCATGAGATGGCCAGATCGCCCGGGATCAGGGCGAACAGGTAGGAGTCGTCGGCGCGTTTGACCACGAGCGTCTTGACGATATCGGCCGGTTGCAGGCCGAGCAACGCCGCGGCCTCCGCCAGGTTCGACGCCTGCGGCCGCTCGCGCAGCTCGATGTCGAGCCCACGGGCGGCCGCGGCGGTGCGAACGCGATCGAGCGGATCAGGCATCCGGCGCGCGCAGCGGGTCGTCGGCCACCCACAGCTCGTCGTCGGCACGCAGGGTCTGCCAGGCGGCATAGAGGACGCCCGCCGCGGCGGCGACACCGAGGAGGATGGCGATCACGCCACCCGCGCCCATGCTCTTCTTCTTCGGCGTGTTGCTCACGGTCAGCTGGCGAGCCGCCTTCTTGCCGTACTTCTCGGCCTTCTTCTGGTATTTGCCCACGTCGAGCGAGGTGAACCCGCGGCCTGCGGCGAGGTCTTTGCGCTTCTCGTTGGCGGCATCCCACACCGAGAGCGCGGAGCCGATGACAGCGCCGGCGGCGGGGACGATCTTGTCGTTGTAGACCTTCTTCGAGGTCTTGACCCCCTCGTCGACATACGGCGCCGCGTACTTCTCATACGTGTGCTGCACGGTCGGCACGACCTGCTCGCGGTTGTAGTTGCCGAGCTGGCGTCCGGCCTCGCGGGCGACGTTACCCGCCTGACCGAGCAGAACCTGCTGAGACTCCCACAGCGTGGTCGCCTGGTCCTGAAGCTTGCGGAGTTCCTTCTTGCGCTTGCGGCTGAGGCTCACGGGGCCCTCCCTGATCCGGGTCGTTTGTCACCATCTTGCCAGACCACGCAGGGCACGAAAGGCCTTGACAGGTGGGAGAATGTTCAGCATGACGATCCACACCGCCGTAGCGACCATCCACACGAACCACGGCGACATCGTCGTCAACCTCTTCGGAGACCAGGCCCCCCGCACCGTCGCGAACTTCACCGGTCTCGCCGACGGCTCGCAGGCGTGGACCGACCCGGCCACCGGAAAGCCCGGCGAGGGCCCCCTTTACACCGACGTCATCTTCCACCGGATCATCCCGAACTTCATGATCCAGGGCGGCGACCCGCTCGGTCAGGGCGTCGGCGGCCCCGGTTACAACTTCGACGACGAGATCAGCCCCGAGCTGAACTTCAACGAGCCCTACATCCTCGCGATGGCCAACGCGGGTCTGCGCCGCAACGCCATCACCGGCAAGGCCGAGGGTACGAACGGGTCGCAGTTCTTCATCACGACCGACCCGACCCCGTGGCTGCAGGGCAAGCACACGATCTTCGGCGCCGTCGCCGACGACGCCTCGAAGGCCGTCGTCGACGAGATCGCCGCCGTTCGCACGGGCGCGGGCGACCGTCCCGTCGAGCCCGTCGTCATCAGCTCGATCGACATCGCGCAGGCCTGACGCACGCCACCGCGCCCCGTGACCGACACCGCGTTCCAGGCGAACCCCGACAACTACTGCTACCGGCATCCGACTCGTCAGAGCTTCGTGCTCTGCCAGCGGTGCCTGCGCACCATCTGCCCTGAGTGCCAGACGCAGATGCCGGTCGGGGTGATCTGCCCCGAGTGTCTCGCCGAGCAGCAGAAGCAGCAGGCGACGGTCACGCGGATGCCTCGCCGCCACGCGTTCTCGCGCGGCGGCGCGGCGGCGCGGGTCAGCAGCAGCACGCCGGTCGTCACCTACTCGATCATGGGCGTGACGATCTTCTTCTACCTGCTGGGCCTCATTCCGGGGTTCGGCGACATGCTGCGCAGCATGTTGGTCTTCTATCTGCCCCTGACCTACACGCAGCCGTGGCGGCTCGTGACGGTGACGCTCGTGCACCAGGGCATCTGGCATGTCGCGCTGAACATGCTGGCGCTGTGGGCGCTCGGCCGCAGCCTCGAGCCCTTGCTCGGGCGGTGGCGCTTCCTCTCGCTGTATCTGCTCAGCGCGCTCGGCGGGTCGGTGCTCACCGCACTGATCGCGCCGACGGCGGTCGTCGCCGGCGCATCGGGCGCGGTGTGGGGCCTGCTGGGTGCGATGTTCGTGATCGGGCGGCACCTGGGGGCGAACGTCACCGCGATCGCGGTGATCCTCGGTCTGAACCTCGTGATCACGTTCCTGCCCGGCTCGAACATCGCGTGGCAGGCGCACATCGGCGGCGGCCTCGTCGGCGCGCTCATCGGGTTCATCTTCGCCCGCACCCGCGCCGTGCGACAGCGCCGCACGCAGGTGTGGTTGCTCATCGCCGTGGCCGTGGGGCTTTTCGGCCTGCTGGCGGTGCCGCTGTTCCTGTACCGCTAGTTATCCACAGGCCCATCCACAGATGGGGATGAATCACACCGGTGTAATTCACACCCTCTGGAGGGGGTTGTGGACAGTCGTCAGCGCCAGCGCGTGGTCATGAGGAACCCGACGAACGCGATGCCGAAGCCGATCACGAGGTTCCAGCCGCCGATGCCCGGAATGGGCAGCGCCTGGCCGCTGAGGTAGAAGACGATGACCCAGACCAGCCCCAGAACCATGAGGCCCAGCATGATGGGCTTGAACCACACCGGGTTGGGGGTCGCATCGCCCTCGCTGCGCTCGGTGAGCTGCTCGTCGTCGTTGCCAGAACGTGCCATGCGGCGATTCTACCTGCCAGCCGCGCCCCAGCCGTGCTGTGCGAGAATCCGACTATGGGGGACAGCGAGCCGAGCACTCGACGCGCGCACCGCGAGGCCCGCGGTAGCGAGGCGACCGCGCCGCGCCGCCGCGTCTCGATCGTCGGCGTGTTCGGCGAGATCCTCATCACCATCGGCGTCGTCGCGCTCCTTTACGTCGCGTGGCAGATGTGGATCGGTGACTGGATCATCGGGGCCGAGAAGCGCAAAGAGGCCAGCGCCCTCTCGCAGAGCTGGATGACGCCCGCGCCCTCCCCCAGCGCCTCCGACTCCCCCGACGCCACCCCGTCGCCGACGCCCACCGCGTCGGCCGAAGCCGTCGTGCCCGTGCAGGATCAGCATGACCACGGCACGCAGTTCGGGGTGATGTTCGTTCCGCGCTTCGGGCCGCAGTGGCAGTTCACGATCGCGTCGGGCACCTCACGCACCGACATCCTCGATCAGGGAGAGATCGGCCACTACACCGACACGGCCATGCCGGGCGGTGTGGGCAACACGGTCTACGCCGCGCACCGGTGGACGTCGGGCGCGCCGTTCGACCCGATCGACAAGCTCGTCATCGGCGACGCGATCGTCATCCAGACCCAGGACGGCTGGTACACCTACCGGTTCCGCACGCTCGAATACGTGCAAGACACCCAGGTCGAGGTGCTGCTGCCGGTGCCGCAGCAGGTCGGGGTCGCCGCGAACGGGCGCTATCTGACGCTCACCAGCTGCGCGCCGAAGCTCAACATGCTCGAGCGGATCATCGCCTATGCCGTGTTCGAGAGTTTCACGCCCGCGGCATCCGCACCCCCCGCCTCGCTCGCGGCGCCCACGCAAGGAGCCTCTTCCTGATGTACGCCGCTCTCTGGCGCGTTCTGCCCGGCCCCGCGTGGCTGCGCGTGCTGATCCTCGTCGCTCTCGTCGCCGCGATCCTCTACGGGCTGTTCTGGTACGTCTTCCCGTGGGTGTCTCAGTTCGTCAACCCGCAGCAGTCCACCGTCGGTGGCTGACCGGATCCTCGTCGTCGACAACCACGACAGCTTCGTGCACACCCTCGTGGGGTATCTGCACGAGCTCGGCGCTACGGCGTCGATGATCGAAGCGGATGCCATCGACGATGCCCCCGCCGCGATCGCCGGCTTCTCGGGCGTGCTCGTCTCGCCCGGCCCGGGTACCCCCGAAGACGCGGGCGCGTCGATCGACGTCGTACGCGCGGCCGCGCGCACGCAGACGCCTCTGCTGGGTGTGTGTCTCGGCCACCAGGCCCTCGCCGCCGCCTTCGGCGCACGGGTGACGCAGGCTCCTGAGCTGATGCACGGGCTCACGAGCGAGGTGCACCACACCGGCGACCCGCTGTTCGCGGGTCTCCCCTCGCCGTTCACGGCGACTCGCTACCACTCGCTCGCGGTAGAGCCCGCCTCTCTCGAGGCCGTGCCCGGCTCTCCCCTCGTCGCCACAGCGTGGACCGCGTCGGGCGTCGTCATGGGGCTCGCGCACCGCAGCCTGCCGCTCGCGGGCGTGCAGTTCCACCCCGAAGCGGTGCTCACCGAGGGCGGCTACCGTCTGCTCGGCAACTGGCTCGAGCAGGTCGGATGCCGCGGTGCCGCCGCGCGCGGCGCCGAGCTCTCACCGCATCGCGGCTGACCGCGCCGGAGGGTCAGCGCCCGGTGCAGACCTTGAGCTCGACGGTCGAGTGGATCGGCACGTCGCCCGGGGCGAGTGACTGGGCGGCGACGGTGGGACCGCCCGGGTTCGCGGGGCATCCGGGGTCTTCGACGATCGTCGGGGTGAGCTTCAGCGTGTCGGCCGACAGGGCGCGCTCCGCAGCCTCGGTGGTGTAGCCGACCACGTCGACGAGCGTGACCTTGCCGCTGGCGACGACGAGGTTCACAGCCGTGCCGACCGGCACCTTCGACCCCTCGGCCTGGTCGGCCGAGATCACCGTTCCGGCGCTCAGATCGGGGTCGTTGCGCGTCGTGACCGATCCGAGCGCAAGACCGGCGCTCGTCAGCGCGTTCGTAGCCGCCTCCAACCCGAGGCCCGTCAGCGTGGGCACGGTGCTCATCTCCTGCCCTGTCGAGACGTATACCTTCACCAGTTGACCGGGCGCGACCGTCGTCCCCGCGGCCGGCTCGGTGCGGATCACGTTGCCCTCGGCGATCTGATCGTTGCTCTCGTCGAAGCGCTTGGTCTCGAGGTCTTGAGCGGCCATCAGCTCGTTCGCGCGGTCCCACGTCATCGTCACGACGTCGGGCACGACACGGGCGTTGTCGGGCACCGTGGTGCCGGGCCGGTTCGTGAGCACCCAGAAGAGCACCGAGATGAGCACGACGGCGATCACGGCGATGCCGGCCCAGATCCACGCGGCGGGTGGGCCGGCCTGGGTGCGGCGCATCGTCGTGTCGGTCGAGAGCTGACGCAGCGACCGGGCCGTCTCGGCGGCCTGGCGCGGGTTGGCGCCGTACAGCTCGCTCGTGAGGGCGCCGACCTGCTTGCGGGACGGGTCGCGCCCGTCGCGGGTGGCATCGAGCGCGGCACGGAACGACGCGGCGTCTTGATACCGCTGGAACGGGTCTTTGGCGAGAGCGCGCAGGGCCACGGCATCCAATGACCGCGGCACGGTCTCGACGAGCTCCGACGGCGCGAGCGGCGTCTCGCTCACGTGCTGGTAGGCGACCGCGACGGGCGACTCACCGCGGAACGGCGGCCGCCCGGTGAGCAGCTCGTACAGCACGACGCCGGCCGAGTAGACGTCGGCGCGCGAGTCGACCGGTTCGCCCTTCGCCTGCTCGGGCGAGAAGTAGGCGGCGGTGCCGAGGATCGCGGTCGTCTCGGCGACCGTCGACGACGAGTCCGACACCGCGCGCGCGATGCCGAAATCCATCACCTTCACCTGCCCCGCCGAGGTGACCATGACGTTGCCGGGCTTGATGTCGCGGTGCACGACGCCCGCGCGGTGCGAGTATTCGAGGGCTTCGAGGATGCCATCGGTGTAGCGGATCGCGTCGTCGATCGTCACGGGGCCCGCCGCGATGATGTCTTTCAGCGTCTGGCCCGAGACGAGCTCCATGACGATGTACGGCACGGCGCGCGTGTTGCCGTCGGCGTCGGTCTCGGTGTCTTCGCCCGCATCGTACACGCGCACGATCGTCGGGTGCGACATGCGCGAGGCGGCCTGCGCCTCGAGGCGGAACCGGGTGCGGAACGTCGCGTCGGCGGCCAGGTCGCTCTCGAGGATCTTGATCGCGACCTCGCGCCCGAGCGTCAGGTCGCGGCCGCGGTAGACGGATGCCATGCCCCCGCGCCCGATCAGCTCGCCGACCTCGTAGCGATCGGACAGCACACGGCGCTCTGCAGACACTTCTCTCCCTGGACCGACTCGACAGCCAGCCTAACCGACGGTCGTGTTAGGGCGTGGTGGCAGGCGTGGGCGTGCTCTGGCTGGGGATCGCCGCCTGTCCCTCGTTCGACGCTCCGCTCTCGCGGTCGCCGCACTGGGCGGTGTACTTGACGAGGATGAGCGACCCCGGCTGTGCGGTGGAGTCGGCGGTGACCTTGAGGCTGCGCGGGCTCGTCGGCGACTGGTAGGTCGTCGAGTGGTTCGCGTCGAACGTGCCGTTGATCACGGTGAAGTTGTAGGCCGACACCGACGATCCGGCGGGGCACGAGAACGCCTCCCACGTGACCGTGAAGCTCTGCGAACCGGCCGGGTCGTTCGTGACGGTCGGCGCGGCAGGCGTCTCCAAAGGCGTCTGCTCGTCGTAGAACGTCAGCACGATCTGCTGGTCGAGTCGCACGTTTCCGGCGGTCGGGTTGGTCTGGTAGATCAGGCCCACCTGGTCGGCCGACGGGGCGGCCGTGCCGCGTTCGCAGGTCACGCCGGTCAGCTCGTGGTCGTTCGCGATCTGCAGCGCCTCGTCGCACGTCTTGCCGACGAAGCCGAGGTCGGCGAGTGCGACCGTCGTGGCCGACGGCGTCGGGGAGGGCGGCGCGGTCGTGCGCGTGGGGGCCGCGGTCGCGCTGCTCGAGGTCGGCGCGGGGCTCGCGCCCTGGTTCGCGAACAGGGCGAACAGCGTGCCGCCGAGCACGAGCAGCAGCAGCACGATCAGCGCGATCAGCGGCCACGTCCACGGGCTCTGCTTCTTCTTCGGCTTGTCGCCCACGAGCGCCTCGACCTCGTCGGCGGGGCCGACGGCCGTCGTGGTCTCCATGATCCGGGTCGTGCCGTCGTCGCCCGTCGAGGTGAGCAGACGCGTCGCGTCGTCCGATCCCGACCCGGCGATCGCGGGCACGATCGCCACCGCGCCGGCGACGTCGCCGCGGCGAAGCGCCGTGGCCGCACGGGCGACCGCCGATGCCGTCGCGGGACGGTCCTCGGGCTTCTTGGCGATCATCGACATCACGAAGTTGCGCACCGGCTCGGCGATCGTCGCCGGCAGCGGCGGCGGCGCGTCGTTGATCTGCGCCATCGCGATCGCCACCTGCGACTCGCCGGTGAAGGGACGCTTTCCGGCGAGGCACTCGTAGGCGACGATGCCGAGCGAGTAGATGTCGGTCGCCGGGGATGCCGGGTGGCCCGACGCCTGCTCGGGCGAGAGGTACTGCACGGTGCCCATCACCTGACCGGTCGCGGTCAGCGGAACCTGGTCGGCGATGCGGGCGATGCCGAAGTCGGTGATCTTCACCCGGCCGTCGGGGGTGATCAGGAGATTCCCGGGCTTGATGTCGCGGTGCACGAGGCCCGCCGCGTGCGCAGCCTGCAGGGCCGAGGCGGTCTGGGCGACGATGTCGAGGGTCTTGTCGGTCGACAGCGACCCCTCGCGCTCGAGGATGGTCGACAGCGCCTCACCGGGCACGAGCTCCATCACGAGGAAGGCGGAGCCGTTCTCCTCGCCGTAGTCGAACACGCTCGCGATGCCCTCGTGGTTGACGAGCGCGGCGTGACGCGCCTCGGCGCGGAAGCGCTCGAGGAACCCGGGGTCGCCCATGTACTCGTCTTTGAGGATCTTGATCGCGACCGTACGTCCGATGACGTGGTCGGTCGCCTCCCAGACCTCGCCCATGCCGCCGATCGCGATCCGCGAAACCAGCTCGTAGCGCCCGCCGAAGCTCACACCCTGCGTCGGTCTCATCTGCTCAGCACCGCCTCTATGACTTTCTTCGCGATGGGGGCCGCGATCCCGTTGCTCGTCCCGGACTGCCCGAGCCCTCCGCCGTCCTCGATCATCACCGCGACGGCCACTGTGGGGTCGTCGGCCGGAGCGAAGCCGGTGAACCAGAGGGTGTACGGATCACCGGGACCGTGCTCGGCCGTGCCGGTCTTTCCGGCCACGTCGACGCCCTCTATTCTTGCACCGCTCGCTGCGCCGTTGCTGACATTGGCGATCATGAGGCTCGTCATGGTGGCGGCGTCCTGCTCGGAGAGGGCGCGGCCGAACTGGGTGTTCTCGAAGGTCTGCTGCACGGTCAGGTCGGGCGCGACGACTCGATCGACCATGCGCGGGTTCATGACGATCCCCTTGTTGGCGATGCCTGCCGAGACCATCGCGATCTGCAGGGGCGTCGCGGTCACATCGAGCTGGCCGTAACCGGTCTGCGCGGTCTGGTCGTCGGAGAGCGGGCCGTCGGGGTAGTTCGACGCGGTGACGGCGAGCGGAATGTCAAACCGCGTCTCGAACCCGTACTTCTTCGCCTCGGCGCGGATCGCGTCGTCGCCGAGCGCCACGGCCAGCTGGGCCATCGGAATGTTGCAGCTGAGGCGCAGCGCCGTCGCGAGCGTGACCTGGTCGCCCGAGCCGCAGGCGTTGCCGTCGAAGTTGTGGATCGTCGTGGAGGTGCCCGGCAGCACGTAGCTCGAGGGGTTCGCAAACGTCGAATCGGGGGTGAACTGGCCAGACGAGAGGGCGGCCGAGGCGACCACGAGTTTGAACGTCGACCCCGGGGGGTTGAGCTCGTCGATCGCGCGGTTGGTGAGCGGGTCGACCGCCGCGTTCAGCAGCTCGTCGTAGGTGTTGTTCACCGCGACCGAGTCGTGCACGGCGAGGGCGTTGGTGTCGAAGCTCGGGCTCGTCGCCATCGCGAGCACGCGCCCGGTCGAGGGTTCGATAGCGACGACGGCGCCCTGGTACGACCCGAGGGCTTCGGCCGCGACGCGCTGCAGGTCGGGATCGAGGGTGAGCAGCACGTTCGATCCGCGCTGGGGCTGGCCCGTGATGATCTGGTCGACGCGGGAGAGGAACTGCGAGCTCGCCGTGCCGGACAGCTCCCGGTTCATCGCCTGCTCGATGCCGGTGGCCGACTGCAGCACCGGGTTGATGTAGCCGGTGACGGGGGCCCACATCGGGGCATCCGCGTACTGCCGCTGCCAGCTGTAGATGTCGTCGGTGGGCACCGACGAGGCGATGACCTCGTCGCCCGCGATGATCGAGCCGCGCTGCACCTCGAACGAGTCGTACAGCGTGCGGCGGTTCTCGGGGTTCTCGGCGAGGCTCTGCGCCTGCACCACCTGGATCCAGCTGTTCGCGGCGAACAGGCCGAAGAACATCAGCACCATGATGAGGCTGAGGCGTTTGAGCTCTTTGGTCATGCGATCACCACCTCATCCGATCACCACGCGGGGTCGGGAGCGCACGGCGTCGGAGATGCGCAGCAGCAGCGCGACGATGATCCAGTTCGCGATCAGCGACGAACCACCCGCGGCGAGGAAGGGGGTCGTGAGTCCGGTGAGTGGAATGAGGCCCGTCACACCGCCGACCATGATGAACACCTGCAGCGCCAGGGTGAACGACAGGCCCGTGGCGAGCAGCTTGCCGAAATCGTCTTGGCCTGCCATGCCGATCCGGATGCCACGGCTCGTGAACACCATGTAGAGGCACAGGATCGCGAACACCCCGACGAGCCCCAGCTCTTCGCCGAGACTCGGGAAGATGTAGTCGCTCTGCGCGAGCGGGGTGAGACCGGGGCGGCCGCGGCCGAGACCGGTGCCGATGAGGCCGCCGTGGGCGAGCCCGAAGATGCCGCTGGCGAGCTGGTAGCTCGAGTCGTTGATCGTGTCGGGGTCGAACGGGTGCAGCCAGTTCGTGAAGCGCGCCTGCACGTAGGGCAGCACCAGGGTGGCGAGCGCGACACCGACGGCGACGAGCGACAGGCCGATCACGACCCAGCTGGTCTTGCCCGTGGCGACGTAGAGCATCGCGACGAACATGCCGAAGATGAGCATTCCGGTGCCGAGGTCGCGCTGCAGCACGATGATCGCCATGGCGCCGGCCCACAGCAGCAGCAGCGGGCCGAGCTCGCGGGCGCGCGGCCACGTGATGCCGAGGAACCGGGTGCCGACCGAGGTCAGCGACTCGCGGGTGCGCACGAGGTAGCCGGCGAAGAAGATCGCGAGGCAGATCTTGGCGAGCTCGCCCGGCTGGAACGAGAAGATGCCGCCGATGGAGATCCAGACGTCCGCGCCCGCGTCGGTGCCGAGGCCCGGGATGAACGGCAGCAGCAGCAGCACGATGCCGGCCAGGCCGAAGACGTAGGTGTAGCGCAGCAGCACCCGGTAGTTGCGGAGCATCACGACGATCGCGACGGCCGCGGCGATCGCGATCACCAGCCAGGCGAGCTGCCGGGTCGACAGTGCCGCCCAGCCGCTGTCTCCGTCTTCGATGTCGATGCGGTAGATCATCGCGAGGCCGAGGCCCGAGAGCACCGTCGCGATCGGCACGACGAACGGGTCGGCCTGCGGGGCGCGGTAGCGCAGCACGATGTGCAGGCCCAGCACGAGCACCGTCAGGCCGCCGCAGTAGTACAGGAACGTCCAGTCGATCTGCCCGGTGGCGCCCAGCTGCACGAGCGCGACCGCCGCGCCGTTGATGAGGAACGCGAACACCAGCAGGCCGAGCTCGCGGTTGCGCTGCGTCTGCGGCATCCGGATCTTGCGCAGTGCCTTGACGACCGTCGTGTCGGTCGTCACCTCGCCGACGACCCCGGTCACGGGGCACTCTCCAGCGATTTGCGTATCGTCTCGACAATCGCCTCGGCGTCGGCGAGCGAGCGCGCCGAGATCGTCTGCTGCACCGCGAGGCGCTGATAGAACGGCAGGTCGGCGAGCTCGATGCCGGTGTCTTCGTAGGGCGACGAGAGCGAGATGGGCCCGAGGTCTTGCTGGATGCCTCGGAAGATCACGACGGTGTCTTGGTCGCCGCCCACGAAGTAGCGCGACTGCGTCCAGGTGTAGGCGCCCACGGTCGCCGCCGTGAGGATCGCGAGGAACACCACGAGGCCGACGATCCACCAGATGCGGCGGCGGCGCGAGCGGCGGCGGTCTTCTTCGATGAGCTCTTCGAGGAACTCGGCCGCCGGCTCGAAGTGGGTGGGCTCGTTGGCGGCTTGACGGGCCGGGTGCAGCCAGCTGGTGCGGCCGGTGCGCGCGGCGGGCACTTCGACGCCGCGCGGGTTCGACGCCGAGCCGACGATGGTGCCGGTGCCGCTGAACATGGGGTGGCTGCCGCCCACGTCGACGATGACGACGGTGACGTTGTCGGGGGCGCCGGCATCGAGCGCCTGCTTGAGCAGCACGTCGGCGGTGCGCCCGGGGGGCAGGCCCTGACCCAGCGCCTTCGAGGTGTGCGCGTCGTCGACGACGCCGCACAGGCCGTCGGAGCACAGCAGCCATCGGTCGCCCGGCTGGGTGGGCATGATGAACGTGTCGATCTCGGGATCGGGGTCCATGTCGCCGAGCACGCGCATGAGCACCGAGCGGCGCGGGTGGTAGCGCGCCTCTTCGGGGGTGATGCGGCCCGAGTCGACCAAGCGCTGCACGAAGGTGTGGTCGGTGGTGATCTGGGTGAGCGCGTCGTCGCGGTAGAGGTAGATACGCGAGTCGCCGATGTGCGCGATCACGGCGTAGTCGTCGACGAAATCGAGCGCGCTGACGGTGGTGCCCATGCCGGCCAGCTCGGGGCGCTCCGAGACCGTGTCGATCAGCACGGTCGCCGTCGCCGAGATCGCCTGCTGCAGCGCGACCTCGGCCTCGGTGGGGGTCGCGAAAGCGGTGTCGAGCTCTTTGAGGCGGTGGACGGCGATGCTCGAGGCGACGTCACCGCCCGCGTGACCACCCATACCGTCGGCCACGACGAACAGGTTCGAGCCGGCGTACCCCGAATCCTGGTTGTTGGAGCGCACCTTGCCCGTATGGGAGATGGCGGCGCTCGACCCCTCGAAGACCATGGCGGCGCTCGCTTACTTCCGCAGCTCGAACGTCGTCGCGCCGACTTTGATCGGCGCTCCGACCCGCACCGGAACGGGCGTCGCGACGCGCGAACCGTCGTGCCACGTGCCGTTGGTCGAGTCGAGGTCTTGCAGCATCCACTGCTCGCCCCACAGCAGCAGCCGGGCGTGATGGCTCGAGGTGTAGTCGTCGCGGATGACGAGGCCCGATTCGCTCGAGCGGCCGATCGTGAGCGGCTCGCCCGTGAGGGGCAGTTCGAGGCCGGCTTTGGGTCCGCTCGTGATGACGATGCGGGTCACACTGTCGCGCGTCGCCTGCTGCGGTCCGCTCTGCTGTGCGCTGCTGCGCTGCGCCGAGTCGCGCGGCGCAGGCTCGGGCGCGCGAGGCGGCCGTGCGACCACGGGCGCCGTCAGATCGCTGGCCGCCGCTGCGGAGGCGACGGGCGCTGCTGCGGCCGCCGGCTCGGGGAGCTTTCGCACCTTCACGCCGAACAGATCGGCCCGCAGCGAATAGACGAGCGCGAACACGAAGAACCAGAGCAGGATCAGAAAGCCCACCTGCAAGAGCAGCAGGGTCAGTTCGCTCACGACAGCCCGCCGATCCCGAACGCGCGAGTGGCGTCGGATGCCGAGGTCGTCGGCCGCGGCGGGGTCGCCTGCGCGATCACGCGGAAGACGATGTCGGTGCGGCCGATCGTCACCACACTGTCTTGCGGGAGTGGCGCCTCGGAGATCTTGCGTCCGTCGAGCTGTGTGCCGTTGGTCGAGTTCAGGTCGCGGACCATCGCGCGCTCGCCGTCCCACAGGATCTCGACGTGCCGGCGGCTCGTGCCCGCGTCGGAGATGGTGATGTCGGCATCGGTGCCGCGACCGATGACGGTGCGGCCCTTGGTGAGCGGATGCCTCTTGCCTTCGATCTCGACGACGCCGCGCCACGACACGGTTCCGGCCGCAGTCTGCGACGCGACCCGCAGCGTGCCGGTGGGGAGTTGCTCGTCGGCCGAGAGGGCGATCGTCACGGGACCGGCGAAGCTGAAGCCCTGCGTTTTCGCGTGCTTCTCGACGAGGTTGTGCAGCTCGCCCTCGAGGGTGCTGCCGAGGGAGCGCATGCGCTCAGCGTCGGCGGGTGACATGCGCACCTCGAACGCGTTCGGCACGAGGATGCGGTCGCGGCTGACGACGGCGGCTTTGGCATCCAGTTCGGTGCGCAGCGCCGCAGCGATCTCGACCGGTTGGATGCCGCTGCGGAAGGACTTGGCGAACGCGCTGTTCACAGCGCGCTCGAGTCCCTTCTCGAAGCTGTCAAGTAGTCCCACGGGGCTCCTCAGGCTGACGACCGGTGCGTACATGCTAGTTGCAGAGTCTGAGCGCACGCGGCAAGCGCCCGGGTGACGGGTTCGGCGGCCCCGTGACGACGTGATATTCTCGGGAAGTTGGCTCGGTGTTCGCACCGATCCGCGCGAGTGGCGGAATAGGTAGACGCGCTGGCTTCAGGTGCCAGTGCCCGCAAGGGCGTGGGGGTTCAAGTCCCCCCTCGCGCACAGCGAATTTTCAACCCCCGACCTGGGTTTTCCGGGTCGGGGGTTGTGTTTTCCGGGTGCGGGCGCAGCAGGCGCGCCCACGTGCCGGCCGCCGTGAGCCGCGCTGAGTGCGGCCCTCGCATAACTGCGGTTCGGGCCGGTCGATCTCGACGAGTTCGACCGAGGCATCCGCCGTCTGGGGCGATATCGGGTGCGCGGACGGCCGCTCTTCCTCCGAATCACCACTCCGCGCGCGAATCACCTCGCGATTCGCGCGAATCGGGTGAGGATTCGACAGGAAACCGGTTATCCGCGAGGTCGGTGTGGCGGAGGAGCTGCTCGCCCCACGACCGCGCAACGCTCCGGCGCGATGAACGAGGCCGCCCTCTGGATCTCTCGGCAGGACGACGCGCAGACCGCTCGTGTGCGGTCGCACGCTGCGCTCGACGCCCTGCTCGCCGGTGTACGCGCCCTGAGCGCACGGCCGCGACGGCCCCGCGCTTCGCCGGCGGCGTCGGCGCGGAGGGCGCTGCTCAGTCCACGCCGTACAGCCTCCGGATCAGCCGCTCCGCCTCGTCGGCGTCGCGCGCCGCGATGCGGTCGCGGAGGTTCTGATATCCCTCGGCGCGCGTCACGGGGCGCGCCATGAAGGGTCGCCATCCCCGCAGGTTCCTTTGGATGGCCAGCGCCGCCTCGCGGATGAAGCTGATGAACACGACGTTCCCGGTCGACTTCGTCACCCGCTCGAACATGACGGTGGATGCCTCGAACACCGACAGCCCGTCCCCGCTCCGGACCGCCGCGACCACGGCATCCGCCGCCTCGACGACGCGTGCGAGCTCAGCGTCGCTGGCGCGCCGCAGGGCGATGCGCAACGCGTTGCCCATGAAGTAGGCGGTGAACTCCCCCGTGTCGGCGCGCAGCTGCTCGGTCGGCTCGGAGACGCGCGTGTACCGACCGACGGCGACCTCGACGAGGCCGAAGCGCTCGAGCCGCTGCAGGGCCTCTCGCACGGGCGTGCGCGACACACCGAGCTGCTCCGCCAGTTGGACATCGCGCAGGCGGGCACCGGCGGGCAGGCTGCCGTCGAGGATCGCGGCGCCGATCCGGGCGTGGACCTCGTCGCTGAGGATCGTTCCGCCCTCGAGGCGGATTGGGGGGAGGGTGGCGGACATCACCGCCCAGTTTACGAGGGCGGGGTGCGACACGCCGAGCCGGATGCACGGCGGTCTCTGGGTGGATTCTCATCCACAGGATCTGCCGAGAGAGCCGATATATCAGTAGTGTGGGCCCTGTCACGCTGAGCGTGACCTATCCGGGGGGATCCGTCGACGCCCGGGCGACGCGCTGAGCGCGATGCGCCCGGGCGTCGAATGGTTTCGGGCGCGGCCGTCGACCGCTGTGTGACCGCGTGTTGCAACGTTTGTGTCACTGTCGACAAAAGGATGACGCGGAAAGTGCTCGTCACGGGTAGGTTTGTCGGTGTCGGCGCACTCGCGTCGTCATCGCACGTCAGTAAGGCAGTTCATGGCAACGCAGGGCACCGTCAAGTGGTTCAACTCGGAGAAGGGCTTCGGGTTCATCGCTCCCGATGAGGGCGGCGCAGACGTCTTCGCTCACTACTCCGCCATCGAGTCGAGCGGCTACCGCTCCCTCGAGGAAAACCAGCGCGTCGAGTTCGAGATCGCCCAGGGCCCCAAGGGCCTGCAGGCGGAGAACATCCGACCCCTCTGATCTTGCGATGCTCCGCGCGAGCGCGGAGCATCGTTCTGGATCGCAGAAGGCGCCGTGGTCCCCGGGACCACGGCGCCTTCTGCGTCCGCGCGGTCGGATCAGTCGTCGATGAGCAGCAGCGCCCGCAACTCGTCGATCGTGTCGACGGCCGCCGCGGCGCCCTCGCTCTCGTGCGGCCAGCTGAATCCCCAGCGCACGAAGATCACCGGAACGCCCTGCGTCGCCCCGCCCTCGACATCGTGGTGGCGATCACCGATCAGGACCGGGCGCGAGGTGTCGGCGCCGGCGGCCTGCAGCCGCCGCAGCGCCTCGGCCACGATGTCGGACTTCGAGGCCAACGTCTTCTCGTCGGGCGTCGCCCCGACCACGGCCTGCAGATGCGGCGCGAGGTCGAAGTGATCGACGAGCGCCGACACCTGGTTCTCGGGCTTCGAGCTCGCCGTCGCCTGCGCGACGCCGGCCGCATCGAGATCGGAGATCAGCTCGCCGATGCCCGGGTACAGCTTCGCGCCGGTCGTGTATCCGTCGGCCTTGCCGATCATCCGGTAGTAGGCCACCGCCTCCGAGGCCTCGTCGGGGGTCATGCCGACGTTCGTCTGAAACGACTCGAACATCGGCGGCCCGATCCAGTGCACGAGCTCCTCACGGGTCGCGGCCGGCTTGCCGAAGTGCTCGAGCGCGATCGCGAGGCGGCGCAGGATTCCCTCCGAGGCATCCACCACCGTGCCGTCGACATCCCACAGCACACAGGTCCAGGGCGATCGCAACGTCATGGCATCCAGCCTATCCAGCCCCGCGGTGCCCGGATCAGAACAGGCGCGGGGCACCCGACTCGGTGCCCTTCATGCCCTCGTAGTCGAGGGTGACGCACCGGATGCCACGGTCGCCGGCGAGCACCTTCGCCTGCGGCTTGATCTCTTGGGCGGCGAACACGCCCGCGACCGGCGCCAGGTGCGGGTCGCGGTTGAGGAGTTCGAGGTAGCGCGTCAGCTGTTCCACGCCGTCGATGTCGCCGCGACGCTTCACCTCGACGGCGATCGTGCCGCCCGCGGGGTTGCGAAGCAGCAGGTCGACCGGGCCGATGGCGGTCGGGAACTCGCGCCGCACGAGTGTCGCGCGCGGGTCGATGACGTCGACCTGCTCGGCGAGCAGGCGCTGCAGGTCGGCTTCGACGCCGTCCTTCTGCAGGCCGGGGTCCATCCCGAGCTCGTGCGCCGAGTCGTGCAACACCTCGTAGATGCGCACGAGCAGGGCGTCCCCCGTCTTCGCGTGCGTCACGCGCCAGTGCTCGACCACTCCCGCAGACGCGGACTCGTCGTCGGGCTGCTCGACCGTGAGGGTGCAGGGCGGGCTCATCCAGTTGAGCGGTGCGTGTTGTATGTCTCGGTGGAACGCGACCGTGCCGTCCGCCTTGATCATGATGAGACGCGTCGCGAGGGGAAGATGCGTGTTCAGTCGACCGGAGTAGTCAACGGAGCAACGGGCAATGATGAGACGCACATGTCTATCTTCCCGTGTGATCGAGGGTGATCGGGAAACCGTCGGATGTACGTTGGAGTGTGTGGAGCAGCAGTAACCGGTGGACGAAGTATGGCGGTACGTCCCGCTGCCTCCCGACGCCGACCCGATGATCGTCGTCGGGGAGCTGACCGTCGACGGCGAGTCGTTCGTCCTGCGGCGACGGGTGGTCGACGACGGTTCGACTCACTATGACTGGGTGTCCGGGCCGAACGATGGCTACGGGTTCAGCGTGTTCGGCGGCTTCGAGCCTGTCCCGCAGGAACGTCACGTCACCGCAATCCGAGGTTTCTTGGCCGGTATCGACCCCTTGACGGGGTACCTCGCCGAATAATCGGGCAAGCACGGCTGTGTGCAGTCAGCTCATCCAGTTGAGCGGCGCGTGCTGCACGTCGCGGTGGAAGGCCACCGTGCCGTCGGCCTTGATCATGATCAGGCGCGTCGCCAAGGGGAGGTGGGTGTTCAACCGCCCGGAATAGTCGACGGAACAGCGGGCGATGATGAGGCGCACCCGTCGAGTGTACGTGGGTCCGGCGCGCGGTTCGGCGGCGCCGAATGGCGGGTGCGCATCCGGGTGACCCGCACATCGGCGCCGGCGAAGGCCGGGGCGTGCCGCAGTGGTGGCCGGGCGTGCCTCAGTGGTGGCCGGCGCCGACCTTCGAGCCGGCGATCGGCTTCGCGGCGCCCGAGGCGAGCCCGCTCATGACGATGAGGCCGACGATGATCCAGAGGGTGTTCAGGATGCCGATCTGGTGGCTGATCCAGCCGAGCACGGGCGGGCCGCACAAGAAGGCGACGTAACCGATCGTGGCGGCCGCCGAGACGGATGCCGCGGCTTTGGTCGGGTCGTCGGCCGCGGCCGACATGCCGAGCGGGAAGCCGAGCGAGGCGCCCGCGCCCCAGAGCGCGACGCCCAGGAAGGCGATCGGCAGGTTCGGCGCGAGGATGAAGACCACGAGCCCGAGCGCCGCGGCGATCGACAGCGCCCGGAGCGTCCACACGCGCCCGATCCGGTCGACGAGCGGGCCGCCGAGCGCGCGGAACACCGTCATCGACACCGAGAAGACGGTGAGGAAGATCGCGCCGGTCGCCTCGGACTCGCCGTGTCCGTCGACGACGGCGATCGTGAGCCAGTCGTTGGCGCTGCCCTCGGCGAACGCCATGCCGAGGATGATCGCGCCGATCGCGTAGGTGCGCGGATCGCGCCACACCGCGAGAGCGGCGTGCATCCGTTCGCGCCGCGAGGGCACCGTCCCCGTCGCCTCTGCGGCGACGCGTTCGCTCGTCGGCAGGTACTGCAGCGCGAAACCGGTGATGACGAACCAGACGAGCGCAACGACCCCGAGGTGCCACGTGACCCCGACGCCCCACCCCACGACCGCGACGCCGATGCCGGCGCCCGCGACCGTGCCCAGGCTGAAGAAGGCGTGGAAGAGCGGCATGAGCGTGCGGCCGAACGCCTGCTCGACCGAGGCCGCTTCGACGTTGATCATGACGTCGGTCGCGCCGAAGCACAGCCCCATCAGCGCGAGGCCCACCACCGCCACGGGATACGAGCCGAGTGCGTCGACGCCGAGCGCGGCGATGAACAGTCCCGCCCCCACGCCGACCACCGTGACCGACAGGCCGCGCTTCGCGCCCCAGCGCGCCACGATCACGTTCGCCGACATCACGCCCGCGAGCGAACCGGCGCCCATGGCGAACAGCAGCACGCCGACCTCGAAGTCGTCGATCGCGAGGTTCTGCTTCACGGCCGGCAGCCGCGACGCCCACGACGCGAAGGTCACGCCGCACAGCAGGAACAGGGTGAACACCGCCGTGCGCCAGTGGACGAGGCGGGCGCGATCGAGAGCGGAGGGGGCGGTCACCAGAGCAGTCTACCGAATCGATTCGACCCGCCGCGGTCCCCGCGGGCTACCATTCAAGGGTGACGAGCCGACGCGCCACCATCTCCGACGTCGCCCGCGAAGCAGCGGTGTCGCCGTCGACCGCGTCCGTCGTCTTCAGCGGCAAGACGCCGGTGTCGGATGCCACCCGTCAGCGGGTGCTCGACGCCGCGGCATCCCTCGGCTACACCGGTCCGGACCCGCGCGCCGCGTCGCTGCGCCGCGGACGCAGCGGCATCGTCGGCGTCGTCGTGGGGTCGAGCCTGAACTACATGTTCCTCGATCCCGTGCAGCGGCTCATGATGGACGGGCTCGCCGAAGAGGTCGCGCCGTTCGGTGCGGGCCTGCTGCTCTTGCGCACCGCGACCGACATCGAGAACGCGCCCACCCTTCTCACCGCACCCGTCGACGCAGCCGTGCTGATCGGCTGCGACGCGCCGCTGCGGGCATCGCTCGAGACCGCGCATCTGCGGGGCCTGCCCATCGTCGTGATCGAGGGCGACGCGGGCGACGATGTTCCGCGGATCCTGCTCGACAACCGCGAAGCCCAGCGCACCGCGGCCGAACACCTGCGGGCCCTCGGGCACACCGACGTCGCGATCGTGACCCTGCGCACCGCGGCCGACGGGGCGGCCGGCTGGCTCGACGCGGAGGCGGACATCTCGATCGACGTCACGCGCGAGCGCCTCGCGGGCGCCCGCGACGTGTACCCCGACGTGCCCGCGATCACCACGGCGGGCAGCTCGATCGACGAGGGGCTCTCGGCCGGCCGCGTGCTGTTCGCCGACCCCGCGCGCCGACCCACCGCCGTGATCGCGCAGAGCGACCTGCTCGCCGCGGGGGTCATCCGCGCCGCCGAAGAGGCGGGACTGTCGGTGCCGGGCGACGTCAGCGTGACGGGCTTCGACGGCGTTCCCGTCGACGGCCTCTCGCCCTACGAGCTGACGACGCTCGTGCAGCAGGCGACCGACAAGGGTCGGGCCGCCGGTGCGGCCGTGGCGGCGATGCTCGAGGGGGTGCCCCCGGCATCCGTCCTGCTCACCTGCACCTTCCGCGAGGGGAACACGACCGCAGCGGTACCCGAGCGCCGGTAGACTGAGAGCCCGACCCCCCGCGACAGTCAGGAGGCCCGCTTGCTGGTGCTTCTGGTTGCGTTCGCGGTTCTGCCGCTGGCGCTGCCGTGGCTCATGGGCAGGCTCGGACCCCGCGGTTTCTTCGTCGCCGCGCTCGTGCCGATCATCGCGTTCGTGCACACCGCGCTGCAGACGCCGCGCATCGTCGCGGGTGAGGTGCTGACCGAGTCGTACGACTGGATTCCGTCGCTCGGACTGTCGCTGTCGATGCGCATGGACACGCTCGGCTGGCTGATGGCGCTCATCGTCACCGGCGTCGGCGCGCTCGTGATGATCTACTGCCGCTGGTACTTCGCCGGTCCGTCAGCGAACGCGGGAACCACGGATCGCAAGCCCGGCAAGAAGGTCAAGCCCGGCGTCGGCATGTTCAGCGCGAGCCTGCTCGCCTTCGCCGGCGCCATGTACGGTCTCGTGCTCACCGACGACCTGATCGTGCTCGTGATGTTCTGGGAGATCACGAGCATCCTCTCGTACCTGCTCATCGGCTTCTATCACGCGCGCGGCGCGAGCCGTCGTGCCGCCCTGCAGGCGCTGCTGGTGACCACGCTCGGCGGGCTCGTCATGTTCGTCGGCGCCGTGATCCTCGTCGTGCAGGCCGGCACCACGAGCCTGTCGGCGATTCTCGCCGCCTACACCGCCGCCGGGTCGGCGCTCGCCGGCAACGCGCTCATCAACACCGCCATCGTGCTGCTGCTGGTCGGTGCCCTCAGCAAGTCGGCGATCTTCCCCTTCCACTTCTGGCTGCCCGGCGCGATGGCCGCGCCCACCCCGGTGAGCGCCTACCTGCACGCCGCCGCGATGGTGAAGGCGGGCATCTACCTCATCGCGCGCCTCGCGCCCGCCTTCGCGCACAGCGAGCCGTGGCGACCGATCGTGATCGGCCTCGGCCTGTTCACGATGCTCCTCGGCGGGCTGCAGGCGCTGCGCGAATCCGACCTCAAGCGCATCCTCGCCTTCGGCACGGTCAGCCAGCTCGGCATGCTCACCGTCGTGCTCGGCTACGGCGAACGCAACTCCGCTCTCGCGGGGCTCGCGCTGCTGCTCGGGCACGCCCTCTTCAAGTCGGCGCTGTTCCTCGTCGTCGGCGTGATCGACCGTCAGCTCTCGACCCGCGACATCGGCGAGCTCTCGGGCGTCGGGCGCCAGGCGCCGACCCTCGCGATCGCGTCGATGGTGGCCGTCGGGTCGATGGTCGGCCTCGCTCCCACCGTCGGCTTCGTCGCGAAAGAGGCGGTGCTGACGTCGCTGCTCGAGGGGGGTTCGCGACCGGATGCCGTGATCCCGCTCGTCGGCATCGTGCTCGGGTCTGTGCTGACCACCGCCTACGGTCTGCGCTTCATCTGGGGCGCGTTCTGGACGAAGCGCGACGCGTCGGGCGAGAAGCTGCCGACCACGGTGTGGCCCGACCCGCCGATCGGCTTCTTGGCCTCGCCGGTCGTCCTCGCGGCCCTCACGCTCATCGCGGGCTTCGCCGCCCCGCTGCTCGATGTGGCCTTCTCGGGCTACGCCGACACGCTGCCGAGCGCGGGCGGTGAGGGGCATCCGTACCACCTCGCGCTCTGGCACGGGTGGGAGCCGGCGCTCTTCCTCTCGCTCGCGAGCATCGCTCTCGGCGCGGGCCTGTTCTGGGTCGCGCAGCGCACGCGCCGCGTGCCGCGCCGCCTTCTGCCGTTCACCGCGGCCGACGTCTACAACGGCACGCTGCGCGGCATCGCGCGCGTCGCCGTCTGGACGACGACGCTCACGCAGCGCGGATCGCTGCCCGTCTATGTCGGCACGATCTTCGTCGTGTTCGTCGCGGCCGAGGGCACGGCGCTGCTCGCCAGCCCGGAGTGGCGCGTGTCGTTCGACCTGTGGCAGACGCCCATGCAGCTCATGGCGGCGCCCATCATGATCATCGCGGGCCTCGTCGCCGTGCGCGCGCAGAAGCGGTACACAGGGGTCGTGCTCGTCTCGGTCACGGGGCTCGGCATGGTGGCCCTGTTCGCGACGAGCGGCGCGCCCGACCTGGCGCTCACGCAGATTCTCGTCGAGACGGTGACGCTCGTGACGTTCGCGCTCGTGCTGCGGCGCATTCCGGCGCGTATGGGCGAGCACAACGCGTCGGTGTGGCCGGTGGCCCGCATGGTGCTCGCCGTCGCGGTCGGCGCGACGATGGCGATGGTGGCGCTCGTGGCGACCGGCGCACGCGTGGCCGAACCCATCTCGACCGCCTTCCCCGACCTCGCCTATAACCTCGGCCACGGCAAGAACGTCGTGAATGTCGCCCTCGTCGACCTGCGCGGGTGGGACACGATGGGCGAGCTGTCGGTGCTCATCCTCGCCGCCACTGGTGTCGCCTCACTCGTGTTCGTGACGCACCGCTCCGATCTGATCTCGCAGTCGATCTCGGCGCTCCCCACCGGGGCGACCCGCACCCGCCGCCCCCTCGTCGAGACCTCCGAAGGCCTGCGCGCACGCACCGCCGGGTCGAGCAGCACGAGGCAGGCATGGCTCGTCGGCGGTCAGCGCATGCGACCCGAGAACCGCTCGATCATGCTCGAGGTGATCGTGCGCGTGCTCTTCCACACGATCATCGTCGTGTCGATCTACCTGCTCTTCGCGGGCCACAACCTGCCCGGCGGCGGTTTCGCGGGCGGCCTCGTCGCCGGCATGGCCCTCGTCATGCGTTACATCGCCGGCGGGCGCTACGAGCTGGGCGCCGCGGCGCCGACGGATGCCGGGCGCTTGCTCGGCGCCGGAATGACGCTCGCCATCGCGTGCGCCGTCGTGCCGCTGCTGTTCGGTGCGGCGCCGCTCACGAGCTGGTTCTGGGAGGCCGACCTGCCCGTCATCGGGCACGTCGAGTTCGTCACGTCGACCCTGTTCGACATCGGTGTGTACCTCGTGGTCATCGGGCTCGTGCTCGACGTGCTGCGCTCGCTCGGCGGCGAGGTCGACCGGCAGACGCAGGCGCTCCGCCAGGCCCAGCCGCCGGCCGCCGGTCAGGCACCCGAAGCGGTGCAGGGCGCCCACGGCATGCCGGGGGTGAGCGCATCGTGACGGTCTCTCTCGTGCTCGTCATCATCATGGGCGTGCTCTTCGCCGCAGGCGTCTACGCCATGCTCGAGCGCAGCCTCACCCGCGTGCTCATCGGATTCTTGCTGCTTGGCAACGCGGCCAACCTGTTCCTCCTGATCGTGATGGGCCGCCCGGGCGTCGCGCCGTTCTACGGCGCCGCCGATCCCTCCGAGATGAGCGACCCGCTGCCGCAGGCGCTCACCCTCACGGCGATTGTCATCACGTTCGCCGTCTCGGCGTTCCTGCTCGCCCTCATCTACCGCTCCTGGCAGCTCGGCCAGGCCGATACGGTGCACGACGACGAGGCCGACCTCGCCGTGCGCGCGCGCACCGAGGTCGACGAAGAGCAGATGGATGACGAGACGTCGATCGAAGACGAAGACGACGACGCCACGACCGACTTCATCGGAACGGACACCGCCCCCATCACCGTGCTGCACCACCGCGACCTCGAGGGCATCCGCGACGACGCCCCCACCGACCGCCCGGGCGCGAGCGCCGGCGAGTCACGCGACCGCGACGGGGGTGAGGCCCGATGAGCGCGCTCGTTCCCCTGCTCGTCACGCTCCCGCTGCTCGGCGCGGGCGTCGCCCTGATCTTCGGGCGCCGCCGCCGGGTGCAGGTGGGCGTCTCGATCGTGACCCTCACCCTTGTGATGGTGATCGCGGCGGTGCTGCTCTATGCCGTCGACTCGTCGGGGCAGGCGCTCGCCGTGTCGGTGGGTGGGTGGCCGGTGCCGTTCGGCATCGTGCTCTACGTCGACCGGCTGGCGGCGCTGCTCGTCGTGATCTCGGCGATCGTGCTTCTCGCGGTGCTGCTCTTCTCGGTCGGCCAGGGCGCCGCCGACGGCGACGACGACACCCCGGTGACGATCTTCCACCCGACCTACCTGATCCTCGCGGCGGGCATCTTCAACGCGTTCATCGCGGGCGACCTGTTCAACCTGTACGTCGGGTTCGAGATCCTGCTGGTCGCCTCGTACGTGCTCATCACGCTCGGCTCGACCGAGTCGCGCATCCGCACGGGCGTCGTCTACATCGTCGTGTCGCTCGTGTCGTCGATCCTCTTCCTCGCCGCGATCGCCGCGATCTACGGCGCGCTCGGCACCGTGAACATCGCGCAGTTGGCCGAGCGGATGACCGAGCTGCCGCAGTCCATCCAGCTGGTGCTGCACCTCATGCTGCTGCTCGCCTTCAGCATCAAGGCCGCCGTCTTCCCGCTGTCGTTCTGGCTGCCCGACTCGTACCCGACCGCTCCCGCCCCGGTCACGGCGGTCTTCGCGGGCCTGCTGACAAAGGTCGGCGTGTACGCGATGATCCGCACCGAGACGCAGATCTTCCGCGACAACGACGTCAACACGCTGCTGCTGATCGTGGCGCTCGCGACGATGATCGTCGGCGTGCTCGGCGCGCTCGCACAGGCCGAGCTCAAACGCATCCTGTCGTTCACGCTCGTCAGCCATGTCGGCTACCTGGTGTTCGGTCTCGCGATCGCGACCCCGCTCGCCCTCGGCGCCACGATCTACTACATGGTGCACCACATCATCGTGCAGACGACCCTCTTCCTCGCGGTGGGGCTCATCGAGCGCCGCGCCGGATCGACGTCGATCCTCAAGGTCAAGGGGCTCATGCGCGCGGCGCCGGTGATCGCGGTGCTCTACTTCATCCCGGCGATCAACCTGGGAGGCATCCCGCCGTTCTCGGGCTTCATCGGCAAGTTCGCGCTCTTCAACGCCGCGGCGACCGTGGGCACCCCGCTCATGTACGTGCTGATCGTGGGCGGCGTGGTCACCTCGCTCCTCACCCTTTACACGCTCATGCGCGCGTGGAACCTGGCGTTCTGGCGCGAAGACGACGACCACGCCGACGAGCCGGCCGTCGTCGAGCGGATCGAGTACCTCGGCGACGCCCCCGCCGCCGACGAGCAGGGCGACCGCCGGGTCATCCCGCGCATCATGACGGCAACGACCGCCGGCATGGTCGCCGTCACGATCGCCCTGACGGTGTTCGCCGGCCCGCTCTACCAACTGTGCGCATCGATCGGCGACGCGCTGCTGACCCCCGTCACCCTCGTGCAGCTCGAGCAGGAGGCCCAGCAATGAGCCCCGCCACCTCTTTCGCCGTCGCCGTCTGGCGCCAGCTGCCGTTCTTCGTGTGGTTGATCGCGCTGTGGATGCTGCTGTGGGGCCAGTTCACGGTGCTCGCCGCCCTTACGGGGCTCATCGTCGCCGTGTTCGTCACGCGCATCTTCCGGCTGCCCCCGGTGGAGCTCTCGGGCCGCGTGAACCTCTGGTACAGCCTCGTGTTCGTGGTGACGTTCGTCTTCGCGCTCGTGCGCGGCTCGCTGATCGTGGCGTGGCAGACCCTCGACCCGCGCCGATACCCGGGCACTGCGATCGTCGCCGTTCCCCTGCGCACCGACGACGACCTGATCCTCGCGCACGTGGGCGTGACCGCGTCGCTCATCCCCGGGTCGCTCATCATCGACATCGATCGGGACCGGCGCATCCTGTACCTGCACGTGCTGGGGGTGTCGTCCGACGCCGACGTCGAGAAGCAACGCCGCGCGGTGCAGCTGTGGGAAGCGCGGATCGTGCGGGCCGTCGGCTCGCGTGCGCAACTGCGGGCGATCCGCGCCGACGAGGCGGAGCGTGCGGCTGTGGCTGCGGGGCGCAGCGCCGGCTCGCGGCGGAGGGGAGAGGGCCGATGAACCCGCTGGTCGTCGTCATCTACGTCGCCTTCGCCGTCGCTGCGCTGCTGACCCTGTGGCGCATCATCGTCGGCCCGTCGATCCTCGACCGGGCGGTCGCGTCCGACGTGCTGCTGACCCTCGTCATGTGCACGCTCGGCGCCGACATGGTGATGAACCATCACACGAGGTCACTGCCCGCGCTGCTGATCATCGCCGCCGTGGGCGTCTTCGGTTCGATCGCGATCGCGCGCTTCGTCGCGAGAAGGGACAACACCGACCGATGAACGAGATTCTCGACACCGTCGCACTGGTTCTCGTGCTGATCGGCGGGCTGCTGTGCGTCACGGCCGCGATCGGGCTGCTGCGCTTTCACGACGTGCCCACCCGCCTGCACGCGGCGACCAAGCCGCAGGTGCTCGGGCTGATCCTCATCTGCGTCGCGATCGCCCTCGCGCTGCGGTCGTGGCCCGTGGTGGCCTTTCTCGTGCCGATCGTGCTGATCCAACTGGCATCCGCCCCCCTGTCGGCGCACATGGTCGGCCGCCAGGCGTATCGCAACGGCACGATCGACGAGCGCTCGCTCTACGCCGACGAGCTCGCCGAAGCGCGCGCCACCCCGCCCGCCGCCGGCGGCTGAGCGCCCGCGCGCGTCCGGTCGCGCGCACGCCCGGCCCGGTTTCGGCTGGCCCGGCTACGCCCGTCCTATCCCGCGAGACGGCATGCAGCGCGGCATACGCGCCGCCGTCTCCCGCGCTGCATGCCGTCTCGATAAGGACGGGGGCGGCGCGGGGACTCGGGGCGGGCGAGGGTCAGGGAGCGAGGGAGGGCATGCGGCGCACGCCGAACTCGTGCCGCAGCACGCTGCGCGCGGCGAACCAGCCCGACTGGCCGTGCACGCCGGGGCCGGGCACGGTCGAGGCGCCCGTGAGGTACACCCCCGGCATCGGAGTGCGCCAGGGGTCGAGGCTCAGCACGGGCCGTGCGAGCAGTTGCGGCAGGGTTGCGGCCCCGGCGGCGATGTCGCCGCCGATGTAGTTCGGGTTGTGCTCGGCGAGCTGGGCGGCGGTGCGCGCGCTGCTCGCCACGATCAGGTCGCGGAATCCGGGCGCGTGCTGCTCGATCGCCGCGATCACGGCCTCGGTCTGGTCGAGGGTCGACCCCGTCGGCACGTGCGTGTAGGTCCACAGTGCGTGGCCCCCGGCCGGGGCGCGGCTCGGGTCGAACATCGAGGGCTGCGAGACGAGCACGTAGGGCGACGACGCGTGCCGGCCGGCGAGCACGTCGCGCTCGCCGGCGGCGATCTGCTCACGCCTGCCGCCGATGTGCACCGTGCCGGCGCGCGCGATGCGCTCGTCGCTCCACGGCACCGGTCCCGACAGGGCGAACTGCACCGTGGCCGCACCGCTGCCGTAGTGAAAGCGTGCGAGGCGCTGCCGATAGCGCCCCGGCATCCGTTCGCCCGCCAGCCTGACGAGCGCCCGCGGGGTCACGTCGAGCACGACGGCCCGCGCGGTGAGCTCGTCGAGCGAACCGATCTCGTGGTCCGTGACGATCTCGCCACCGTGCGCGCGCAGGTCGTCGGCGAGGGCGTTCGAGATCGCCTGCGATCCGCCGACGGGGATCGGCCACCCGCCCGCGTGCGCGTGGGTCTGCAGGGCGAGCCCCGCAGCGGCGGCGACCAGGCTCGGCTGCGGCACGATCGCGTGCGCCGCCACGCCCGTGATCATGGCGGGGGCCACGCGGCCCGAGAATCCGGCGTTCCAGAGGGCGCTGCCCTGCGCCAGCGCGCGAGCGCCGAACCGCGCCTCGACGATGGGGTGCGGCGGCACGCGCAGCAGCGAAGACCCGGTGAACCGCGCGACCTCGCGCGCGTGGGCGGCGAGGGGTTGCAGCAGCCGGCGGTATGCGGGGCCGTCGGCGCCGAGCGCGTCGACCGTGCGCTCGAGGTCGCGGTAGGCGATGCCCGATCCGCCGTCGGCGGCGGGCAGCGGGTGGGCGAACGAGATCTCGGGCGTGACGAACGAGACGCGTGCGGCGAGCCCGAACGCGCGGAAGAACGGTGAGGCCACCGCGAGGGGATGCACCGCCGAGCACGAGTCGTGCCAGTAGCCGGATGCCACGCTCTCGCGCGTGCTCGCACCGCCGCCGATCCCCGCCATGCGCTCGTACACGCGCACCGAGAGTCCGGCGCGCGCCAGGGTCACCGCGGCGGCGAGGCCGTTCGGCCCCGACCCGACGATCTCGATGTCGGTCATCGCTCTCCCGCTGCGGCAGCCGCGGCATCCGTCGCCTCGGCGACGTCGGCCTCGGCTTGCGGGTCGGGGCCACTCCGAGGCGCCGACGACGACGCAGGATCGGGCACCGCCGTGCGAGCCGTGTCCACACCGGCCTCGCGCTCGCGCCGGCGGCCCTCGCTGAGAAAGGCGAGGCGGCGGATCGCCTCTTCATTGCGCAGATGCAGCAGCGGCGCCCACGTGAGGCGGGGGAGCCGCGCGGCGAGGCCCGACACGGGCTCTTCACCGATGCGCACGACGCACCCGGCGCCGCGCGGCTTGACCTCGATCACCACGACGGCCCTGCCGAGCGGGCCCGCCTTGGCCCGCAGTTTCAGGCGGTGCGGCGGCGACCACTCGACGATCTGGGTGTCGTCGTCGAGCAGGATCGGCCACGCCCCGAGCGAGTGGTGCAAGTGCGCGCCCTCGGCGGGCCACTCGGGATCGACATCGCGCATGCGCGCGGCCCCCACGACCCACACCGGGTACAGCCAGCCGTCGCCGAGCACGGCGAACACGTCATCGGGGGTGCAGTCGAACACTCTCACACTGGCGGTCGCCATCGGGGCCTCCTCGGGCGGGGTCCTTCTCGATGCTACGGGCCGCCGCAGCACCCCCGCGGGGGCTTGACGCGGCGTGCGCGCGGCCTCGACCGGCGGGCGCGGGCGGGTCCGCACCCACTGCCTCAGCCCGGAACCCTCACCCGGCGGGGGTGAGCACGAGGGTGTCGGAGGCGGATGCCTCGAGGCGCTCGCGCGTGAACAGCCACGGCGTCTGGCGCTGGTGCTGCCACGCGTCGAACTGGTCGTAGTAATTCGGGTGGAAGGCGTGCCCGCTCGTGCCGGTGAGGTGGTTCCACCGCGAGGCGTCGAGATCGGCCAGGTCGATCGTCATGCGCATCGAGGGCACCGTCGTGGTCGCGAACGAACCGCTGCCGAGCGTCCAGCCGGTCGCATCGACGACCGACGATCCGCCGCCGACGGGGAACGGGCCTCGGTTGAAGAGGGCCTCGATCGGCGCGATGCCGCTCTCGCCGAACGTGCCGCTCGTCAGCGTGATCGCGTGCAGCGAGCCCCAGTTCCAGGCATCCGGGTCGTCGCCCTGCAGGGACACGAGCCGCGCATACGCGTCGGTCGCGGCGCGTTCGAGCAGGGCGCGCTGCCCGTCGACGCCGAGGGTGTCGTTGGTCCACCACGCCGAGTCGGGGTCGTCGAGCAGCCGGTCGACCACGACGAACAGGCGACCCTGACCCGACAGGCTCGCGGGGTGCGCGCGGCGCGAGAAGAGGTCTTGCGCGAGTTCGTCCCACAGCACGTTCGCGAAGGCGGCGGCCGACGAGTCGGGGGCGTTCTGGGCATCCCACCCGGCGAGCAGGTCGAGGCCGCGCTGCGCCTTCGCATCGTCGAGCGTGATGTCGGCGTAGGCGCCGATCAGGCGTTTGCCCATCGCGAACTGCTGGTCGGCCTGAATGGCGCTCATGTCGTCGGCCGTCAGTGGGCCGCGCGCCGCGGCGCGCTCGATCAGGTCGACGATGCGGGCCGCCCGCCAGCCGTAATTCCAGTCCGAGCCGAGGAAGTAGGGGTAGCTCTCGGGGATCACGGGGTTGTTGGCGGTGACGATGTAGCCCGACTCGGGGTTGTAGACGACGGGCAGTTCGGCGAACGGGATGAAGCCCTGCCAGTCGTACGCCGAGTCCCAGCCGGGTTGGGGCATGGTGCCGTCGCCGGCGCCGCGGATCGGCAGCTTGCCCGGCGACTGGTAGCCGATGTTGCCCGCGCGGTCGGCGTAGATGAGGTTCTGCGCGGGAACATCGAAGAGGGATGCCGCGGCTCGGAACCCCGCGAAGTCGGTCGCCGTGTTCAGCGCGAAGATCGCGCTCGCGGTCGTGCCGACATCGAGCGCGGTCCAGCGCAGCGAGACGGCATATTCCCCGCGCGGAATGCTCGCGCCGTCGCCCGTGCCGAGCGGCACGACGGCGTCGGTCGACCCGGTCGCCGGATCATCGGCGATCGCGGTGAAGTCGTCGGTCAGGCCCGACACGATCGGCCCGTGCACCGTCGAGCGCACGTCGATCGTGACGTCGTCGCCGCCCGCCACCCGGAAGGTCTCGGTGCGGGTCTCGAGCGGCACGAGCGCGCCGTCGCGCCAGTACGAGTCGCCCTCGACGCGTTCGAGGTAGAGGTCGGTGACGTCGGCGGTCAGGTTCGTGAAGCCCCACGCGATGTCGGCGTTGTGTCCGATGACGACGCCCGGAACGCCCGAGAACCCGAAGCCGGCCACGTCGAACGCGCACGCGTCGCTGACCGTGCGGCAGCGCAGGCCGATCTGGTGCCACACGCTCGGCAGCGACGCGCCCAGGTGCGGGTCGTTGCTGAGCAGCGGCATGCCGCTCGCGGTGAGCGCACCCGACACGACCCACGAGTTCGACCCGACGCCCTCGCCGGCGCCGCCGAGCAGAGCCGACGCCGCCTCGACGACCGAGCCGACCTCACGCCACGACACGCCCGTCGCCGCGCCGGCGCTCCCGGTGCTGACGCCGCTGCCGACGCGGGTGCCCGCCGCCGCGGCGCTCGCCGAGGCATCCGACCCCGCCGCCGCCGGCGCGTCGGTCGTGATCGTCGGCACGATCACGGGGTGGTCGGCGTAGGGGTACGCGGGGTAGAGGTCGGCGATCTGGGCGGGGGTGAAGTCCGCGGCGAGCAGCGCGCGATCGGTCTCTTCTTCGATGTTGCTGCGCAGGTCCCACGCCATCGCCTTGAGCCACGCGACCGAGTCGGCCGGGGTCCACGGTTCGATCTCGTAGTCGGCGTTCTGCAGACCGAGCACCGCGTATTCGAGCGACGCATCGGCGCCCTGATGGTCGGCGAGGTAGGCGTTGACCCCGTCGGCGTAGGCCTCGTAGTAGCCGCGGGTCGTGGCATCCAGCGCCTGCACCTCTTGCTCGGCGACGCGCCGCCAGCCGAGCGTGCGCAAGAACTCGTCGGTCGGCAGCTGCGACGCGCCGAAGAGCTCGGCGAGGCGCCCGCTCGTGACGTGCCGGCGGAAGTCCATCTCCCAGAACCGGTCTTGCGCCTGCACGTACCCCTGCGCGTAGAAGAGGTCGTGCGTCGAGTCGGCGACGATCGTGGGGATGCCGAGGTCGTCGCGGTACACCGAGACGTCGGCCTCGAGGCCCGCGGCCGAAACGGTGCCGTCGAGCTGCGGGAACGAGCGCTGGATCGTCCAGACGACGAACCCCGCCGCGATCAGGGCGATGACCGTGAGCCCGGCGACCACCGAATAGGCGATGATGCCGATGCGTCGGCCGATGCTCCGCGTGCGGGCGGGCTCGGGGTCTGCGGAGTGGGCGACCGTGCGGTTCGCACCGGTCAGGGAGGGGAGGTCGGACATCGTCGTCAGAGCGCTTTCCAGCTGGGATCCGGGGGCGGCAGGGCGTCGCGCCGCGCAGGTTTCGGGGCCCGCGGCGTCTCGGCCCGCGCCCCCAGAGGAGCGAGCCGTCCTGGCATCCTATGCGCCGCCCGCGACACGGGGCGAGTGCCGATGCCGCGCCGCTCAGCCGGCGGCGAGGATTTCGGGGTGCTCGTCGAGCAGTTCGACCTGCTCGCGCCACGACAGTCCCGCGATGCTGAGCACGACCCGCACGACCGCCGCGTCGGCGTCTCTCGTCGACAGCCGCAGTTCGCGAAGCGTCGCCCGCGCCGTCTCTTCGATCAGGAACGCGAGCAGGTCGGGGGCGACGTCGCCGCGGAAGGCCCCCGACTCGACGCCCTGCCGGGTCAGTTCGCGCACGCGGCGGCGCAGCGGCGCGAGCGAGCGCACGGTACCCGCGACGTGCGCGTCGTCGAGGGCGATGTTCGCCGACGCGCGCACGGCGGATGCCTCGCGCCACAGCCGCGCCGCCATATGGGCGAGCGCGACGCGCGGGTCGGGGTCGGACGTCTCTTCGGCGATGGCGTTGAACCGGCCGGCCCCGATGGCGATGACCTCGCGCAGCAGCTCTTCGCGGTCGGAGAAGTGACCGTACAGCGCGCGGCGCGATAGGCCCGCGGACTGGGCGATCGCGTCGAGAGAGGCGTGCGGGTCGCGCGCGAGCACGCGTTGCGCCGCCGCGAGAAGAGCCGCGCGGTTCGCCGTGGCGTCGCGGCGACGACCGGCCGCGCGCGCGGGGGCGGCTGAGGCGGGGGAGGCGGCGGTGCGGGTCACGGGAGTGGTCGTTCGGGCGAGTGGGATACCGGTCACATGAGCTTCGTCGAGGCCATGGCGTCGACGAGCCCTCGGTTGAACGAGATCAGCGGGCGGCGCAGCACGAGACCCAGCAGCAGCGTCGGCAGCGTGAAGGCGAGCAGGAGCCCCAGCGACACCCAGAAGTCCGCCCCGTAGGTGCCCGCGATCGCCGAGCGGATCGCTGAGATCGCGTGCGTGGCGGGGAGGAACGGGCTGATGTTCTGGAACCACGCGGGCAGCAGCTGCAGCGGGTAGGCACCGCCCGACCCGGAGATCTGGATCACGAGCAGGAGCACAGCGAGCGCCTTGCCCGCGTTGCCGAACGCGACGACGAACGTGTAGATGATCAGGGTGAAGACGAGCGAGGTGACCCACCCGGCCAGGAGCAGCAGGAAGGGGTGCGCCGGAGCGATGCGCACGAACAGGATGAGACCGCCGATGAGGAGGGTGCTCTGCGCGAGCCCCGTCAGGGCGAAGATGCCGTAGCGGCCGAGGTACTTCTGCGTCGGCGTCAGGTCGGGGTCGCCGGGCAGGGTGTCCCGGCCGACGTCGACGCGGATCGCGACGGTCATGAGGAGCGCCCCGACCCACAGGGCGAGCACGATGTACAGCGGTGCCATGCCCGCACCGAAGCTGACGACGGGGAACACCGCCACACGGTCGACCCGCACGGGCTCGGCGAGCGAGGTGGCGAGCACGCTCGGGTCGGATCCGATCACCTCGCTCAGTCCGGCGAGGTCGCCGGTCTGCACAGCCCGGGCGATCGCCTGCTGCACGCCGTCGAACCGGCCGGCCGCGTCGGTGAGCGCCGTGCTGAGGCGGGCGGTGACGCCCTGCGCACCCTGCAGGGTTGCGACGACCGAGTCGGACGCCCCCGACAGCCCCGCGGCCGCCTGCGACAGGTCGCCGCGCACCGCCGAGACGTCGTCGTCGATCGTGGCGAGGGTCGAGCCCAGGGCATCCAACTGCGGCTTCAGGGTGCCGGAGTACGAGCTCTGCGCCTGCGCGATCGCGTCCTTCGCCTGAGCGATGAGGTCCTTCACTTGCTGATGGGTAGCCTCGGCGGCGGCGTTTCCCGCGGTGATGTCCTGCCCTGCCTGTACGAGCGAATCGTGGACGGCCTGCTGGCGCAGGATCGCGCGGTCGAGCTGCGCGACGACGTCATCGAGCGCCTGCTGACCGGCGGGCGGCAGCTGCGGGCGCACGTCGTCGACGAGGGTGGTGCGGAGAGTCGTCGCCCCGTCGATCTGCTGCTGCACGCGTGCCGCGAGGGTGGTGAGCGCGGCGGACTGGTCGCCCGACACCGTGCCGACCTGCGCGTACTGGTCGTCGATGCTCGTGCCGACCGCCTCGTACCCGGCCGCCGTCTGGGCGATCGCGTCGGCGATCGCGCCGGTCGCCTGCTGCAGCGTGCCGGCGAGCTGCTGCACCGCACCGGCGCCGCCGCCGGCGGCGTCCGCGGCGTCGCCGAACGCCGAGCCCGCTCCCGAGACGAGAGCCGACGCGCTCTGCGCGAGCGGGATCGTGCCCTGCACCAGGGCGCCGAACATGTCCGCGGTCTGCGCGCCCGAGCGTAGCTGTGCGGCGAGCGAGCCGACCCGGCTCTCGACACGCGCGAGTGCGGCCTGCGTATCGGCGTCGGTGAGATAGTCGGACAGCGACGAGATGAGGCTCAGCGCGACGTCGCTCAGCGTCTCGGTGAACACCTCGCTGATCTGCGCCGACACACCCTCGGCGCCCTGACCGGTGATCTTCGGGGCGAGGGCGTTCTTCTTCTCGTTCGTGTAATAGGCGAGCTCGGTGCGCTCGGCCCCGTCGGCGTAGAACGTGAGCATGTCGGCGCTGAAGCTCTTCGGCAACACGATCGCTGCATAGTAGCGGCCGGCCTTCGTGCCGTCGATCGCGTCGTCTTCCGAGGTGATCACCCAGTTGAGCTGGTCGTTCGCGCGCAACTGCGACAGCACCTGCTCGCCCACGTTCACCCGGATCGGAACGAGGTCGCTCTGGTAGCCCTCGTCGGTTGAGGCGACGGCGACGGTGAGGTTCTTCGTGTTGTCGAACGGGTTCCAGCTGGCGAGCACGTTGAACCAGGTGAACAGCGACGGGATGACGACGAGGCCGAACATCACGATGATCGCCATGACGTTCATGACCGAGTGCCGCAGGTCGCGGCGGATGAGGTGCAGGATGCCTCTCACGCTCGTTCACCTCCTTCGCGGGGCGCGTCGGGATCGTCGTCGGATGCCTCGGCGTCGGGCTCACCCTCGGTCGCACCGGCGGGTTCGGGTTCCGGTTCGGGGGGAACCGCGGATCCCGCAGCGGGAGCGGGCGCGGGGTCGTCGGCGAACAGGCGCGTGAGCTCGTCGGTGTCGCTGTCGACGGTGTCCGGGTCGGCGCCCGCGTCGGAGGCATCCGGTGCGCTCGCCGCCCCGGCATCCGGCTCACCCGCCGCCGTCGCGGCACCGGGCCCCGACTCGGTGGGGTCGGGGGTGGTCAGGTCGTCGCCGACGAGGCGCTGGGCTCCGCCTGATGCCTCCGCGGCTCCGCCGGAGGAGACCGTGTCGACGCCGTGCATCGCGCGGCGGAGGTCGGCGTCGCCCATGCCGGCGAGCTCGGCGGCCGCCTCGAAGCTGTGGTTGACGTACTCGAGCACGACGAGGAACGCGATGACGACGAGGCACCAGAGCATCCAGAGGAAGAGCAGCGTCGCGCTCTGCTCGTGCACGAGCCAGGCGATGAGACCCAGCACGACCATGCCGCCGAGGCCCGTGAGCAGGGCGACCCGCAGCAGCGTCGGGTAGCGCTCGGTGAAGTGGCGCGAGCGCCGGTCGAGACGGCTGCGAAAGTCGCTGCGATCGGAGAGCGCGTGGATGACGTCGCTCAGGCGATAGCCGCGCCCGATGACCTGCACGTCTTCGCCGATGAGCAGGTCGGTGGCGACGATCTCGCGGTTGAAGAGGCGGTTGAGGTTCGCGAGGCGCCGGCGCAGCACGAGGCCGAGCACCCAGGCGAGCACGACGAAGATGCCGAGCACGCCCATGAAGCGCCACCAGTGCGCGCCGTAGAAGCCGGCGATCGTCTCGCGCATCGCGTCGATGCCGTAGGTGAACGGCAGGAAGGGGTAGATGTTGCGGAAGAACTGCGGCATGAGCTCGATCGGGTACAGGCCCGAGGCTCCCGGGATCTGCATGATCACGAGCAGCACGCACAAGCCCCGGCCGACGTGCCCGAACGAGACGCAGAGCGCGTAGATGATGCTGACGTAGGCGAGCGAGATGAGGATGCCGGTGCCCACGAACGCCACGGCGTTCGCCGTCTGCACCCCGATGATGAGGTCGCCGACCGTGACGACGATCGCCTGCAGCACGCCGAGCGTGCCGAACAGCAGGAAGCGGCCCACGTACGCCTCGCGCACGCGGATCGGCGCGACCCCCTCGGTGTCGACCTCGACCTTGAAGATCACCATCATGACGAACGCGCCGATCCACAGCGACAGGTTCGTGAACAGCGCCGCCATCGCGGAGCCGTACGAGTCGACGGGGAACACGGCGTGCTCGGCGACGTCGACCGGCGTCGCGATGAACTGCGCGATCTGCTGCGGGTCGAGCCCGGTGACGGTGCCGAGCGTCTTCCACGACGAGGCCGAACCGAGGGCCAGCACGTCGGTGCGCGCGTTGCCGAGCCCGGTCTCGATGCCGGCGAGGTTGCCGTCGAGGCTGTCGAGCGCCGCCGACGTGCTCACGAGCTGGGCGTCGAGCCCCGTGAGCAGCGTGCCGGCCTGGGTGAGCTGCGCGCGCTGCGCGTCGATCGCCGCCGAGAAGCCGCCGGCGCTCGTCGACAGGGTCGCCATGGCGCTCGTGAGCGCGGGGAGCGAGCCGGTGAGCGCGTCGCGCAGGGTTCCGGCCGAGGCCTGCGCGCCCTGCACGGCGTTGTTGAGCGCGTCGGCGGTCGCTTGGACGGCCTGCACCGCACCGGTCGTGTCGGTGTTCAGGGTCGCGAGATCGGCGAGCAGCTGCTGGTCGGCCTGGTTCTGCTGCTCGAGGGCGGTGAGCACCTGCTGCAGCTGCGCGGCGACGGCGGGGTCGAGCCCGCCCTGGTCGAGCAGGGCCTGCAGCTGCGCGATGGCGGCGGCGTTCGCCTCGGCGACGGCGGTGATGTCGGCGATTGCGGTGTCGATGCGGGTGCCGGCCTGGCCGAGCGTCTGGGTCACCTGGGTGATCGACACGTGGGCCTGCGCCGAGGCATCCGCCAGCAGGGTCGCGCCCTGCACGTAGGCGTTCGTCGCGGCGTCGGTGAACGACAGCACGTCGGTCTGCGCCTGCGCGACGATCTGCTGCGCCTGCCCGAGCGCCGTCTGCACGTCGCCGAGGGTGCGGTCGACGTCGCCGAGGGTCGTCTGCGCCCCGTTCAGCGAGCCGCGCGAGCGTTCGATGCCGGCCTTCATGTCGGCGACGCCCTGCCGAGCCGAGGCGACCGAGGTGGATGCTTCGTCGAACGCGTTCAGGCCGTCGTTCTTGGCGTTCAGGAGCTTCAGCTCGACCGAGTCGCCGGCATCCTTCAGCTCGGCTGTCGCGGCTTCGGCGACCTGCTCGATGAACGCGCTGCTGATCTTGCTGTCGATGCCCGCGGCGCCCACATCGGTGATCTTCGGCGCGATCGCGCTCGCCTTCTCGTTGACGTCGTAGGTCAGCGCGGGCTGGGTGAAGGTCCCGGTCGTGATGCTCAGGAGGTCGGAGCTGAAGTCCTTCGGGATGACGATCGCGGCATAGACCTCGCCGGAGCGCACCGCAGCCTGCGCCTCGTCGGCGCCCATGAACTGCCAGCCGAGCTGATGGTCGTCGTGCAGTTGATCCACGACCTGGGAGCCGACGTCGATCGGGCCGGTGAGCTCCGACGTCGCCCCCTCGTCGAGGTTGACGACGGCGACGCGGATGTTGCCGGTGTTCGCGTAGGGGTCCCAGAACGCGGTGATGTTGAACCACGCGTAGAGCGCCGGGGTCAGCAGCACGCCGAGGACGATGACCCACGTGCGGCGGGCGCGGAGGATCCGCGTGACGTCTCGCCGGAAGACCTGCACACTCTTTCGCACCAGTACATCGTACATCTAGTTTGCACATCGGTGTGCAACTTAGCGTCTGGGCGGGGCGACACGGGCGGCGCGAGGCGAGGTCGCGCGGCGCGGAGCGGTGTCAGTCGGCGCCGAAGTCGAACGATGCCGACTCGGATGCCTCGTCGACGGCCTCGGCGAGCTCTTCCCCCTCGGCATCCAACGGCTGGGCGCTGCCGATGATCGCGGCCGCCTCGCCCTGGCGCAGCTCGCCGACGAGCTCGGCGGTCGCGCCGCCGATGAGCCCGAGCTCGGCGTACTGCTCGAGCCGCGAACGCGAGTCGGCGATGTCGAGGTTGCGCATGGTGAGCTGGCCGATGCGGTCGATGGGTCCGAAGGCGGCGTCGCCGACCCGCTCCATCGAGAGCTTCTCTGGGGCGTACGACGACCGGGCGGCGACGGTGTCGAGGATCGTGTAGTCCTCGCCGCGGCGCAGGCGCACCGTGACGGTGCCGGTGATCGTGGAGCCCACCCACTTCTGGATCGACTCGCGCAGCATGAGCGACTGCGGCTCCAGCCAGCGGCCCTCGTACATCAGGCGGCCGAGCCGGCGGCCCTGCTCGTGGTAGGTCGCCAGGGTGTCTTCGTTGAGGATCGCGTTCACGAGCCGCTCGTACGCGATGAACAGCAGGGCCATGCCCGGCGCCTCGTAGATGCCGCGGCTCTTCGCCTCGATGATGCGGTTCTCGATCTGGTCGCTCATGCCCAGGCCGTGGCGCCCGCCGATCGCGTTCGCCTCGTGCACGAGCGCCACGGTATCGGCGAACTCGCGCCCGTTGATCGCGACCGGGCGGCCCTGCTCGAAGGCGATCGTGACGTCTTCGGTCTCGATCTCCACCGACGGGTCCCAGAACCGCACGCCCATGATCGGCTCGACGGTCTCGAGCGACACGTCGAGGTGCTCGAGCGTCTTCGCCTCGTGGGTCGCGCCCCAGATGTTGGCATCCGTCGAATACGCCTTCTCGACCGAGTCGCGGTACGGGAAGTCGCGGGCGGCGAGCCACTCGCTCATCTCTTTACGTCCACCGAGCTCGGTGACGAAGTCGGCGTCGAGCCACGGCTTATAGATGCGCAGCGCGGGATTCGCGAGCAGCCCGTAGCGGTAGAACCGCTCGATGTCGTTGCCCTTGTAGGTCGAGCCGTCGCCCCAGATGTCGACGCCGTCTTCTTTCATCGCCCGCACGAGCAGCGTGCCCGTGACGGCGCGGCCGATCGGTGTCGTGTTGAAGTAGGTGCGCCCCGCCGAACGGATGTGGAACGCGCCGCACGCGAGCGCCGACAGTCCCTCTTCGACCATGAGCGGCTTGCAGTCGATCAGGCGCGAGCCCTCGGCGCCGTACTGCAGCGCACGGCCCGGGATCGAGGCGATGTCGTCCTCGTCGTACTGTCCCAGGTCGCCCGTATAGGTGAAGGGCACCGCGCCCTTCTCGCGCATCCACGCGACGGCGACCGAGGTGTCAAGACCTCCGGAGAAGGCGATGCCGACGCGCTCGCCGACGGGCAGGGACTGGAGGACCTTCGACATGGGACCTCAGTCTACTGAGGGGCGGCGGTGCGGCCGCCGGCGGCGGGGTCCGGTCCGTCAGGAGGTCGAAGGATTCGTATAGATGCCCATGTATGCCCTAAGGTCGAGCCAACGTGCGCCCTCCGATGTGGATCGGGGCCGCCGGCGTAGGGTCGGCTGTAGGGGTGCTCTACCTTGGGGGTAGCTGGCATGCGCGCTACGCGCCTTTCCGTCGTGTCCGCGAAGCGTCCGATCGTCGCGGGCCTTCTCGTCGTGCTTCTCGCGCTGGGAGGCGTCGTCGGGGTGGCCCCCGCGGCCCTCGCCGCCGGAGGACCGGGCGACTATCTGCAGATCGACAAGAGCGTTGACAAGCCGACGCCGCAGCCGGGCGAGACCTTCACCTACCAGGTCAAGGTCACCTGCTCGGAGCAGGACTGTCTCGACGCGCAGCTCACCGACGCGTTCCCGGCGGGCCTGGTCGGCTTCGACGTCGAGTCCGTGCGGTTCACCCCCGACACGACGCCCTACGCCGTGACGTGGACGGGAGGATCGAGCACGCCGCCGGCGAAGATCGCCGCCGGCACCGCGGTGGCGGTCGACATCAAGGAGACCACCGACACCCCCGTCGGCGTCGGCATGTCGGCCGGAACCACGTTCTCGATGCTGGTCAGCCTGCGGGTGCCCGACAACTACCCGCCCGGTCAGAGCGGCGACATCGTCAACACGGCGAAGGTCACCGCGACCAACGCGAACCCCGTCGACAGCTCCGCGAAGATCAACATCACCGTCCCCGAGAACATCGGCGTCGGCGTGACGAAGGCGTGGTCGCCCAACCGTCAGTCGTACGCGCCGGGCACCGCGTCCTCCATCGCGCTCGGCGTCTCCAACGCCTCCAACGTCAACGTCGACAAGCTCGTCATCCAGGAGCCGAAGACCGCCGTCGACGGCTCCTCCGCGCTGGACGCGAGCAACCCCTTCACCATCACGGACTTCACCGGGTTCCAGAACGTCTCGCTTCCGTCGAGCTGCACCTCCGTGCAGGTCGACGCGTACGTGTTCGAGGGCGGTTCGTGGGCGTGGAAGACCGGACCCCCCGCCGCGACCCCGACGCTGCCGAACGGCGTCACGAACGCGCAGGTCGGCGGCATCCGGCTCACCTGCGTCGGCACCATCACGCCGGGCGACACCGTGAGCTTCGGCCTCGGGCTCGCCCAGCGCTCCACGCAGCGCGACACCGGCGCCGACCTCTCCACCGCCGAGCACCGCGTCGACAACGTCGCCAACGGCACCGCGACCGCGGGCTCCCGCACGGCCACGAAGGATGCCGCAGCCAGCTACACCGTGGCGCCGTCGATGCCGACGGTGCAGACCGCCAAGAACATCGAGCCCGGCCAGATCACGGCCGGGCAGAAGGCCTCGTCGTCGCTCTCCGCCACCAACGGCGCGGTTCCCGTGAGCGAGCTGCGACTCGCCGATCTGGACTTCTTCACGACCGACGTCGCCTTCGGCGGCTTCACCAGCGCTCCCCTCTGGCCGGCCGGCGCCGGCGCGGCGAAGGTCGTCTACCACCTCGCCGCCGGCGGGACGCACGAGGTGCCCTTCGCGGATGGCGACGTGCCCGCGGCGCCCGGCGCACCCGTCACCGGATTCGAGCTCGTCTTCACCGGCTCGCTGATCCAGGCCAACGCCACCGCGAACGCCGTCTTCTCCATCGACACCACCGAGAACGCGACCGGCGGCACGCCGAGCGTCACCCTCACGAACACCGTCGTCTCCACGGTCACCGCCCCCAACGGGCTCACCGCGAAGGCGACGGACGACGCCACGCTGGCGATCATCGACCCGTCCGTCTCCGTCACGATCGACAAGACCGTGCGGCCCGGCGCCCCGGTGGCGCCCGGCGACAGCGTGATCGCATCGCTGCAGACCGTCGCGTCGGCCACCGGCGACGGCGCCCGCATCAACGACATCGTCGTCGAGGACGCGTGGAACGGCGCGCAAGGCGCCTTCTGGAACGCCTTCACCTTCACCTCCGTCGCGCCCACGCAGGTACCGGCCAACGCCACGCTGACCGCGCAGGTCCGCACGCACGACGGCACGTGGGTGACGCTGGCGACCGCGCCCGCCCAGTCGCAGGCATTCGTCTTCCAGATGGATGCCGCGGCCACCGCGGCCGCCCTCGCGCCGCTGTCTCCCGCCGACGTGGAAGGCATCCGTTTCACCTTCCACAGCGACGCCGGTTTCGCCGACACCACGAACGTCACCCCGAACGTCGTCTTCGACGCGCGGGCCGACCGCCGCACCGGCGGCGCGACCACGCCGGGACTTGACGTGCCGACGACCTACACGAACACCGCCGTGTCGAGCGTCACGGGCAAGAGCGACGGCGGCAAGACCCTCGTCGACGACGCGACCGACACGGCGCCGGGCACGATCCAGTCCGAACAGAACCCGCCCGGACCGGGCCCCGACATCCAGAAGCGCTGGACACGTGACTTCCTCGACGCCCAGTCCGGACAGCGTGCGGACACGACGCTGCGCTGGAACGTCTCCTCGGGCTTCGCGCCGGTGACCATCACCGACCCCGCCACCGACGCCGGCACCCCGAAGTCGACGGCCTACGACGCGTTCGATCTCGTCTCGGTCGCCCCGATCGCCCCCAGCTCCGAGCCGTACAGCAACGGCTGGTACCTCAAGTACGAGACCGTGACCGCGGTCGAGCTCTTCTTCGACGGCACCTGGCACACTGTCGCCGCGCCCGGCGGCAGCTGGATGACGGCGAACCGCGGCTTCGCCGGATACACGCTCACGGCCGACGAGTCGGCGAAGACCACCGGCATCCGTCTCGTCCTCGACGAGACCGGGACCGACACCGCCGCCCGTCAGGCCGCCCGCCAGACCGGTCCCGCCTTCGATCCGTTCGCTCCGGCGCCCGGCTCGGGTGTCGGCTCGGGCAGCGTGCAGCGCGAGTTCGACCTCACGTGGCAGCTGCGCGACATGACGCGCTCCACGGGAACGCCGATCACGGCCGACTCGTTGCTGAACACGTCCACCAAGGGCATCGTCGACAACGCCGTGCAGATCAGCTCGCGTCCCCTCGCGGGCGGTGCCGACGTCGTCGACGGCGACCACGACACCATCCAGATCCTCAACCAGCCCCCGGGGGTGAAGGTCACCAAGTCGGCCACGCCGACCACGCAGATCTTCACGCCCGTCGCCGGTACGTCCGCGCAGAACTACCCGACGGCGCAGTGGACGATGACGGCGCACAACGACGCGACCGCCAAGGCGAGCGCGCTGCGTATGACCGACCCGGCCACCTGCAGCCAGACGGCGCTCGCCGGCTGCCAGTCCGACGTCTCGGCCGCGTACAGCGACCCCTTCGACACGACGAAGAACTACCTCACGGATGCCGGTACTCCGACGCCCTTCGATCGCTTCGACGCCACCAAGATCACGATCGCCGCGAGCATCCCCGCGCAGATCGATGCCACCGGCTCGGTGGTCTGGCTCCTGCACTACGCGGGTGGCGCGTACGCGACCACCTCGCACACGATCGCGCAGGTCAATGCGCTCACCGCGGGTGAGCTCGCCGACGTCGTCGGCGTGAGCGTCACCTTCCGCGGAGTGAGCGCGGCGAACACCGGCACGATCGATCAGAGCAACGTGTTCACGGTCACCATCGACAGCCGACTGCGCCCGACGCTGCGCTCCACCGGCAAGACCCAGGTGCTGCCGGCGGGCAAGACGGCCGACGTCTCCAACCGGGTCTTCGCACAGTCGTACGACCCGGTGCTCTCGCCGACCACGAAGACCGGTGACGTCGCCGACGCCAAGGTCGTGCTCACGGGCGGTGTCGTCAACATCACCCCGACGAAGTCGGTGAACCCCGCGTCGATCGCGGAGCCTGCCAAGACGACGCCCGTCACGGTGACGCTCGGGGCCAACCAGGGCTCCAACCCGCGGAGCACGCTCTCGCCGAACGTCGTCGTGATCGAGGACCAGGCCGACGCCACCGCGTTCTGGAACACGTTCGATCTCACCGGCCTCGGCGCGGTCACGCTTCCCGCGGGTGCCGACCGGGTGCGCGTCGACGTGCACACCGGCGGCGCGAGCGGGAGCTGGACGCTCGGCACGGCCGCGGCCACGGCCGCCCTGCCGGCGGGAACCGACGTCGGCGCCGTCGACGGCATCCGCTTCACCTTCTCGCGCGCCGACGACGGGCTGTTCTCGAACACGCTTCCCGCCGCCAACTGGTCGGCCTCGGCCGCGTTCACCGTGAAGGTGCGCGACACCTACCGCGACGCGAGCGGTCCCGTGACCTTCGACCACACGGTGACCAACACCCAGTCGTCGCAGTCGACGCGCGTCGACGGCAACGACTCCGCGCCGAAGCAGGCGTCCGCGCAGATCGTGCTCACGCAGGGCACGCACCAGATCGCGGTGAACAAGCTGAGCAACAACGGCGACCGTCTCGTCTCGGTCGGCTCTCCCGTGCCGTTCGACCTCACGTTCCAGAACACCGGCACGGGCTTCCTCACCGTCTCGGAGCTGACCGACACGCTCCCGGCCCAGCTGAACTACCTGGCGACGCCGGCTCCCGTGTTCACCAAGCAGGCCGACGGGCTGCTCTCCGACAAGATCACCGTCGGTCTCAGCCCCGATGGCCGGACCGTCACGTTCACGTGGCCGTCGGACGGCAACCGCATGAAGCCCGGCGAAGTGTTCAAGGTGCGCCTGTATCTCGAGCTTCAGCCCGGGCTGTCGCAGGGTGACCGTGCCACCAACACGATGACGGTGAAGACGGCGGAGCAGCTCACCGACTGCCGCAACACCGTGCAGGGCGGCTCGACGACCAGCGCGTTCGCGAACGACCCCACGACCTGTGGCACCACCGACTACGTCGGCGTCGTCGCGGGCTCGAACCTGTACACGGTGAAGGGCGTCGCGGGCTCGTTGCCCGGCGCCTACCAGCCGGGCTCGTCCGACGCCATCTGCCAGCAGAACCTCGTCGTCGGCAGCAAGGGCTACTTCCGCGCGCCGTGCGTCGCCAACTCCGAGGTCGACGGCACCGACGACTGGGTGCTGCGCAACGTCAACGCGGGCACCGTCCCGGTCGCCGAGATGACGGTGTTCGACCAGCTGCCGACGTCGGGCGACACGCTGCTGATCTCCGGCTCGGGCCGCGGTTCGACCCTGCGTCCCGAGCTCGTCGCCGACTCGCTCAAGGTCGCGGCGCCGGCGGGCACGACCCAGACCGTGGAGGTCACGACCAGTACCGGCGTGTGCGTGAACACGTGGTCGACGCTGACGACTGCACCGGTCTGCGAGCAGAACGGTGAGAGCTGGGCCGCCGTGTCCGACAGTACCGACTGGTCGAAGGTCACCGGCATCCGCGTGCACCTCGACTTCCGCACGACTCCGGCGAAGGCCCTCACCCCGGGTCAGGCCGCCGACGTGACGTTCTCCACCGTGAACCGGCTGGCGGGCGCCGACCGCCCCGACGGCGCGTCGGCCACCGTTCCGGCCGCCGAGCAGTTCGCCTGGAACCAGTACGGCGTCAAGTACGAGCTCACCACCGAGAGCACCTTCCGCAAGATCGCACCGGCCGCGGTCGGCAGCCACCTGCGGTTCGGCTCGATCGCGGTGACCAAGAAGATCACCGGTCCGGCGGCGACGTACGCGCCGGCGAGCTTCCTCGCCGACGTGGTCTGCACCGCCGGCGGGTCCGCGCTCGACCTCGGGGCGGCGTCCACCGTCACCCTGAGTGCGGCGAACGACTACACGGCGCGTATCGACGGCATCCCGCTGAGCTCGGCGGGCACCGTCTGCACCGTCACCGAGCAGGGCGCCGTCGGCACGTTCGGCGAGACGTCCCGTAGCGGATCGCCGACGACGATCGCCGTCACCGAGGCCGCGCCGCAGGAAGGCGGCGCGGGCGACGTGCCGGCGTCCCAGATCGCGACGCTGACGAACGACTACCAGTTCACCGGTCTCTCGGTCACCAAGCAGGTGCAGACGGATGCGACGGCGGGTCAGTTCGGTCCGTTCACGTTCTCGCTGACCTGCACGAGTGCGACGGGAACGCCGGTGGTGTTCGACGATCAGGGCACCAAGGAGCTCACCTTCACGCTCGAGGCGGGCCAGACCTGGACCGCTCCGGCCGACCGCATCCCCGCCCGAGCCAGCTGCACGGTGACCGAGACGGACTCGTTCTTCGCGAACCACATCGTCTTCACCGGCACGAACGTCGTGGACGCCGGAGACGGCTCGGCGACGGTCACGCCCGGGGTGGATGCCGCGGCGGTCACCGTGACCAACGGCTACGACGCGGGCCGGCTGACCGTCGGCAAGGTCGTCACCGGTTCGGGCGCCGATCTGTACGGCGGCGGATCGTTCGACTTCTCCGCGGTCTGCACCTACCAGGGCCAGAATCTGCTCGACCAGCGCTTCTCGCTGCGCAACGGCGACACCGAGACCTTCGGCGTCTACCCCACCGGCACGCTGTGTGCCGTGAAGGAGCTCACGACCGGAGGCGCCACCGACGCGACTCTCGATCCCGCAGACGGCAACGTCACGATCGTCGCGCCGACCGACCCGGCGGGCATCGGCGACGTGAAGGTCACGGCGACCAACCGCTTCGACCTCGCCTCGTTCGACGTCGTCAAGGAGCGCGAGGGCAACATGCTCAACCCCGGTGCGGCGGGACCGTTCACCGTCAGCGCGGTCTGCACCTACGTCGTCGACGGCACCGTCACCGACATCGCCGTGCCCGGCGGCGCGGAGCGCCAGCTCACCGCTGCGAACGACTACCGGGCGGCCTACACCGACCTTCCGGTCGGCGCAACGTGCGAGGTCACGGAGACGGTCACCGGACACGCGGCCTCCACGACCATCACCGTGGACACGTCCGATCCGGTCGTGGGCACCACGGCCACGATCGACCTTCAGGGGGGCGACGAGCCGCAGCTCATGACCATCGCCAACACCTTCACCGCCGGTCAGATCTCGGTGACGAAGACGGTCAGCGGCACCGCGGCATCCGCTCACACCGGCGACACCTTCGGCGTGACGCTCGTGTGCACCTGGTACGGCGAGGATCTGCCGATCCCCGGCGGCGCCGTGCGTGATCTCACCGTGGGAACGCCGGTCGTCTACACCGACCTGCCGACGGACGCCGCGTGCGTGCTCACCGAGACGCGCACCGGCGATGCGAAGCAGGTCACCATGACCGTCGACGGCGGCCACTCCGCCAACCCGGCGAGTGTCGTCATCGGCACCGACACGACGATCGCGATCGGCGTCGACAACCGCTTCGACAAGCCGTTGCCGGCCACCGGTGGCAGCTCGGCCCTCGTGCTGGCGGTGTCCGGCTTCGGAATCGCGGGCCTGATCGTCGGCATCGTGCTGCTGACCCGTCGTCGCCGCCGCGAGGTCTGATGACGCGTCGGAGCGGGCGGGCGTCACGGCGCCCGTCCGCTCCACCGCGTCGGATCGCGGCACGGACCGCTCGATAGGATGGGGTGTACCGGCATTTCCGGTGCAACCGTCCGATATGCGCCAGAGGGCCGAAAACGGCGGAGCAGTCCATGCCAGGCATTGTGATCGTCGGCGTCCAGTGGGGAGACGAGGGCAAGGGCAAGGCCACCGACCTCCTCGGGGAGCGCACCGACTGGGTCGTCAAGTTCAACGGCGGCAACAACGCCGGCCACACCGTCGTCATCGGCGACGAGAAGTACGCCCTGCACCTGCTGCCCTCCGGCATCCTCTCCGACGGCGTCAACGCCGTCATCGGCAACGGCGTCGTCATCGACCTCGAGGTCCTCTTCGGCGAGCTCGAGGCGCTCGCGGCACGCGGTGGGGCTTCGGTGTACTCGCACCCTCGGGCTCCGGGCGCCGACTCCTCGGACGCCGGCTGTCCCGCGCAGGCGGTCAGGGTGAGCAGAAGACCGACCGCAGCCGCGACGGAGAGCAATCGTGAGCGCATGCCGACAGCCTACGGTCCGCCTGCGAGACGGATCCGACGCCGGCGGGTCCCCTGTCCCACCCTCGTCCGTGAGCCAGCGCGTGGTGATGAGATGTGCAGGATGCCGCGTGCGTGTGTGCGCCGTGCCGAGCATGCGCCGTGACCGGGATCTTCCGGTGGACCGGCTCGTCGGTCCTGCAGAGCCGCCGATTGCCCCCGGCGGCGTGGGGTGTGCGCTCGCACTCTCGGACTACCGACTGCACGCCGGCGTCAGATCAGTTCGCTCTGCCAGTTGGCCTCCTGGATGCGGATGTCGAGCTCTCGCCATTCCTTCGCGAGGGCGTCGGCGCGCGCGCGGACGGCGGCGACGTCGATCGCCGCGACGTAGCGGATCTCGGACTGGCTGTAGCGGTCGCCGCGGGCGGCCCCGGCATCCGCCGCCTGCGTGTAGGCCTGCACCCGCAGGCGGAGAACGTCGCGGCGGGCCAATGCATCGGTGAGCGTCGCGCCGTCGGCGAGGGTCGCCTCGAGGTTCGTGCGGTTGATCCGCGTGATGAGGTCGGCGAGGCGTTCGGCGACACGGTCGTGCTCGGACAGCAGCGCGGTGGGGTCTTCGACGGGCGGCTCCCCCTCCTGCACGCGCGCGTGCTGCGCTGCGCGCTGGGCGAGCTGGGAGAGCCGGGTGGCGAGGGCGGCGCGCTCCGCGAGTGCTTCGGCGAGCTTCATCGCCCCAGCTTCGCACGGCGGCGGCGACCGATCCAAACCGACCACGCCGTCGTCCATGTCCGAGTGCGCACGTCGGAACACTATCCGCTCGCGGGTCGCGGAGCCCAGGTCGGTAGGATGGGGTGTAACCGTCCGACAAGCGGGGGAGAAGGCCCATGCCAGGCATTGTGATCGTCGGCGTCCAGTGGGGAGACGAGGGCAAGGGCAAGGCCACCGACCTCCTCGGGGAGCGCACCGACTGGGTCGTCAAGTTCAACGGCGGCAACAACGCCGGCCACACCGTCGTCATCGGCGACGAGAAGTACGCCCTGCACCTGCTGCCCTCCGGCATCCTCTCCGACGGCGTCAACGCCGTCATCGGCAACGGCGTCGTCATCGACCTCGAGGTCCTCTTCGGCGAGCTCGAGGCGCTTGCGGCACGCGGTGTCGACACGTCGCGCCTGAAGGTCAGCGCCAACGCGCACGTCATCACCCAGTACCACCGCACCCTCGACAAGGTGACCGAGCGCTTCCTCGGCAAGCGCATGATCGGCACCACGGGCCGCGGCATCGGCCCGACCTATGCGGACAAGATCAACCGGCTCGGCATCCGCGTGCAGGACCTGTTCGACGAGAACATCCTGCGCCAGAAGGTCGAGGGCTCGCTCGACCAGAAGAACCACCTGCTGGTGAAGGTGTTCAACCGCCGCGCGATCAGCGTCGACGAGGTCGTGGAAGACCTGCTGTCGTACGTCGAGCGGCTGCGCCCGATGGTGTGCGACACGGGACTGCTGCTGAACGAGGCGCTGGATGCCGGGGACGTGGTCGTCTTCGAGGGCGGCCAGGCCACGATGCTCGATGTCGACCACGGCACCTACCCGTTCGTCACGTCGTCGTCGGCGACCGCGGGCGGCGCCTCGACCGGTTCGGGTGTGGGGCCGAACCGGCTCGACCGCATCGTCGGCATCGTGAAGGCCTACACGACCCGCGTCGGGTCGGGCCCCTTCCCGACCGAGCTGTTCGACGAGCAGGGCGAGTGGCTGCGCAAGCGCGGCTTCGAGTTCGGCACGACCACGGGGCGCCCGCGCCGCGTCGGCTGGTACGACGCGCCGGTCACCCGCTACGCCACGCGCGTGAACGGCATCACCGACCTCGTGCTGACCAAGCTCGACATCCTGACCGGGCTCGAGCAGATTCCGGTGTGCGTCGCCTACGACGTCGACGGGGAGCGCTTCGACGAGGTGCCGGTCAACCAGAGCGACTTCCACCACGCGACCCCGATTCTCGAGTACTTCCCGGGCTGGACGGCCGACATCTCGACCGCCCGCACGTTCGAAGACCTGCCCGTCGAGGCGCAGGACTACGTGCTCGCGCTCGAGGCGATGAGCGGCACCCGCATCTCGGTCATCGGCGTGGGCCCCGCCCGCGACGCCGTGATCGTGCGCCACGACCTCGTCGACTGAGGCCCGGCATGCGCTTCTGGGTCGGCGGCTACACCGCCGACGGCGGGGGGTCGGCCGAGGGCATCGGTGTGCTGCACGCGGGCGCGCCCGACAGCGCGCTCGCCGGCGGCGACCTCGCCTTCACGGGCGTCGCCGCCCGCACCGACTCGCCCTCGTGGGTCGCCGCGCACCCGACCCTCGACGTGCTGTACGTCGCGCAAGAGGCCGCCGGCACCGTGCAGGCGTTCACCCGCACGGGTGAGGAGACCTTCGCGCCGCTCGGGGGTGCGGTGGATGCCGGTGACTCCGTCTGCCACGTCGCGGTCGCCCCGAGCGGCGACGCGGTGATCGCCTCGTGCTACGGCGACGGACGCGTCGTGCGCTTCGCACTCGACGCGCGCGGGGCGCTCGGTGCACCCCGAATCGCGGACGGGGCCGAAGATCCCTACAGCGACGCGGCGCGGCAGGCGCGGGCGGCGGACGTTGCGTCGCTGGCCGACCTGTCGTCGCTGGCCGACCTGTCGTCGTTGGCGGGCATGGTCGGCGCGGCGGCGATCGGAAACCTTCCGCTGTTCGGGGCCGACGCGCAGGCCGCGGCAGGCGCCCAGGCATCCGAGGCCGCCACCGAGATTGCGACCGAGGAGCCGACCCGCGTGTCTCGGTCGCACCAGTCGTGCTTTCTGCCCGGTGGGGTCATCGCCACCACCGACCTCGGGTTCGACCTCGTGCGGTTCTGGACGGTGCGCGGCGGCGACCTGCACGAGACGCAGCGGGTCACCCTGCCGCCCGGCTGCGGGCCCCGCCACACCGTGTGGCATCCGAGCGGACACCTCTACGTCGTCACCGAGCTCTCGCTCGAGGTGTTCGTGCTCGCTCCCGAACCCGGATCACGCCCGGGTGAAGGCTGGCGGGTGATCTCGGCCTCGCCGCTCGCGGACGAGGCGTCGCCCGGTTCCGACTTCGCCGCCGAGATCGCGCTCACACGCGATGCCGAGTATGCGCTGGTCGGCATCCGCGGCAGCAACACGATCGCGAGCCTGCGGGTGCGTGACGGTGGGGCCGCCGTCGTGCCCGTCGCGCTCGCCGACTCGGGCGTCGACTGGCCGCGTCACCACGTCGTCGAGCGCGACACCGTGCTCGTCGCCGGGCAGCTGTCGAACGAGGTCGCGGCGCTCAGCCTCGACGAGCGCACCGGCGCCGTCGGTCGCGTGCGCCGCCGCGTCGAGGTGCCGAGCCCGACCTGCCTCGTCGCCGCGCCGTAGCCCCCCGCCGCTCGCCGAAACGGCATGCAGCGCGTCACACGGGCGACCGTATGACGCGCTGCATGGCGTTTCACGGGCGGGAGGGAGCCCCCGCGCCCGGGTGGGGCTCAGACCTGGGCATCCTGCTTCGGGATGTAGACCTTCTTGATGATGAGCAGGATCGACGCCGTCACGGGAATCGCGACGAGCGCACCGAGCAGCCCCATCAGCGTGCCGCCGACGAGCGCTCCGATGACCACGAGCGATCCGGGAACCGAGATCGCCTTGTTCATGACCTTCGGAGTCAGAACGTATGCCTCGATCTGCATGTAGACGAGGTACGCGATGGCGAAGGTCAGGCCGCCGATCGGGCTGGCGATGAGGGCGACGACCGTGCCGACCGCCCAGAACAGCACGCTACCGACGAGCGGGATGAGGGTGACCGAGAACGCCACAACCGCCATCAGAGCGGGGAACGGCAGGCCCAGGAACAGATACAGCAGGAACGCGACGAGCGCGTTGAAGAACGCCAGGATCACCATGCCGCCCAGGTATCCGCCGACCGATGCCGTGATCTGCTCGGTGATCTCGGTGGTCGTCGCCCGCAGACGCGCGGGCCACAGCCGGTAGAACGCCTGCTTGATCTCGGGCAGCGACGCGAGGAAGTACAGGCTCAGCACGATGATGATGATGATGCCCGAGATGGTCGTGCCGATGCTCAAGCCGATCGAGAGCACCCCGCCGCCGATCGCGGCGACGTTGTTCGGGTTGGTGAGGAACTTCTGCAGCTCGGCCAGAAGGTCGGGCATCTGGTCGCCGAACTGCACGACGAGCCACGCAAAGAGGTCGGAGTGCTGGAAGGCGGTGATCATCCCGGGCACATCGCGGATGAACTGGGCGATCTGCGAGATCACCGTCGGCACGATCAGCCAGACGACGGCGATGAGCACGAGGGCGAACACGAAGTAGACGATCGTGATCGCCCACGCCCGCTGCATGCCGCGCGCTTGCAGGCGCCGCACGAGCGGGTCGAGGCCGAGGGCGGCGAACATCGCGAACGCGATGTAGATCCAGATGGTGACGAGGCTCGTGATCGCCATGCCGAGCGCGAACGCGACCAGCCCGCCGAAGGTCAAGAAGAAGCCGATCACGAACGGGTGGTTGAGGTTCGCCCAAATCGTGCGCCCCGGTGTGGCGTTCTCGAGCGCGACGGTCGTCGCGTCGGGCGCCGGTTCGGCGGAGGCCTCGGGAGACGTCGAGTCACGCGGTTCGCTCATGGCTCACACTCTAGGGGAGGCGGCCCGCGGCGCTGGAGCACCACGGACCGCTCGAGTCGGCCGCGCCCGGGCGTCTCAGACGGTCGTGCGCCGCAGCACCAGGCCCGCCGTGCTGGCGAAGACCACCACGAGGATGGCGAGGGCTCCGGTCAGCCCCCACACCCCTGCCTGCACGATGGCACCCATCACCGGACCCCACGAGCGCGTCACGGTGATCGTCCAGATCACGCCGAGCAGCACGAGCGCGATCGCAACGAGGGCGAGCGTGAGCCGGAACGAACCCCACCGCTTGTAGATCGTCGCCGCCCAGAAGCCGAGGGTGAACACCATCATCGTCAGCGTGAAGAAGAACACGCCCGCCATGAACGCGCCGCCGGCCCACAGCCAATCGAGCGCGAAGAAGTAGCCGCCCATGCCCCAGCCGCCGGTGGCGAGTTCGATCAGACCCCCGATGACGAAGATCAGCGCGAGAACACCCGACGTCAGCGCCGCCGTCAGCATGGTGCCGACGAAGAACTCGCGGCGGGTGACGCTCAGCGCCTGAGAGAACGGGAAGGTCAGGGTCAGCGCCTGCACCCCGACAGCGACGAAGTACCACAGCGGCGCCTGCGCGCCCCCGCCGTACATGTTTGTCGTGACACCGCCGGCGGCCAGGGTCGCCCAGATGATCAGCGAGATCACGAACGAGCTGCCGAGGATCAGCAGCGGCACCCACAGGTAGGTCTCGCGGTTCGCCAGCTGCATGCGCACGACGTTCAGGGTGCGGCTCATCGGAGTGCTCCTTCCGCCGCGCCCCGCGCGGCATGCTGGGTGAGGCGGACGATCAGCTGTTGCAGTGACACGGGCGCGAGGTCGAGCCCGGATGCCTGGAGGGCGGCCCGATCCGCGGCGGTGAGCTCGCCGAGCACCGTGACGCTCGTGACGTGTCCGAGGCTCTCGCGGTGGATGACCTCGCGGCCGGCGGCGAACGCCTCGACGGCCGCCGCGTCGCCGACGATCGTGGCGGCGCGCGAGCGCACCGCGTCGGTCTCCTCGTCGAGGAGGATGCGACCGCCGTCGATGACGACGACCCGCTCGATGAGGTTCGACACCTCGTCGATCAGGTGACTGGAGAGGATGACGGTGCGCGGGTGCTCCGCGTAGTCCTCGATCAGCCGGTCGTAGAAGAGCTGGCGCGCGACGGCGTCAAGCCCGAGGTACGGCTCGTCGAAGAACGTGATCTCGGCCCGCGAGGCGAGCCCGATGATGACGCCCACCGCCGAGAGCTGCCCGCGGGAGAGCTTCTTGACGCGGGTCTTCAGCGGCAGCTCGAACGCCGCGACGAGTTCGTCGGCGAAGCCCTGATCCCAGTTCGGGAAGAACAGGCTCGCCATGCGGAACGCGTGCGTCGGGAGGGCGTCCTCGGGGTACTTCTGGCTCTCCCGCACGAAGCAGATGCGCTGGAGCACGCCGGCGTTCTCATACGGGTCCGCGCCGAACACGCGCGCCGTGCCCGACGTGGCGAAGTTCTGCGCGGTGAGGATCGACATGAGTGTCGTCTTGCCGGCGCCGTTGCGGCCGAGAAGGCCGTAGATCGTGTTCTCCTCGAAGGCGAGAGACACGTCGTCGAGGGCGAGGGTCTCCTTGTAGCGCTTGGTGAGGTGCTGCACCTCGATGACGGTCATGGGCGGTTCCCTTCGGTACGGTGTGCGGCGGCCCGCTCCCGCAGAAGCTGGGCCAGGTCGTCGGCGTCGAGGCCGAGAGCGGAGGCCTCGGCCAGGAGCGGGTCGATGTAGCGGTCGGCGAAGGCCCCGCGACGCTCTGCGATCAGCTGCGCGCGGGCGCCGGGAGCGACGAACATGCCGATGCCGCGGCGTTTGACGAGGATGCCTCTTTCGACGAGCACGTTCACTCCTTTCGCGGCGGTGGCGGGGTTGATGCGGTAAAAGGCGGCGAGTTCGTTCGTCGAGGGCGCCCGCGCGTCGTCGGCGAGGCTGCCGTCGAGGATGGAGTCTTCGACGTTCTCGGCGATCTGCAGGAACAGCGCCTTTCCTTCTTCGATCACTCCGCCGCCGTTCCTGGTTGATGGGTTAGTTACTTGACTAAGTAACCACAGAACCTTGCGCGACGCAAGCCCCGATCGATCGCCACGCGCCCGCGCGTAGCGACTGAGGCGCCGAGTGTCCAATTTGCAGGCCCATGTCGATGCCTGAAACGTTGGGGAGGTGGCCCGACGCCGGCCCTGCAGAGCGCCCGTGGCCGGCACCCGGGCGTGACCGATGCAGCCTGCGCACCGGGCTGCCGAGGTGTTCTGTGACTCTTGCTCCTGAGACCACCCCTCGCGAGGTGACTGGCGAGACCGCGCCGCTTCTCGAGGCGCGGAACCTGCTGATGGACGAGGCGTTCTCGGCGCTCGACCCGCTCATCCGCCGCGAGATGCAGGAGCAGCTCGTCGAACTCCAGCGCAAGCTCGGCCGCACGATCGTGTTCATCACGCACGACCTCAACGAGGCGATGTTCCTCGGCGACCGCATCGCCGTCATGCGCGACGGCCGCATTGTGCAGAACGGCACGCCCGAGGAGATCCTCGCCGATCCCGCCAACGACTACGTCGCCCAGTTCGTGCAAGACGTCGACCGCGCACGCGTGCTCACCGCGGCATCCGTCATGGAGCCCCCGCACGCCACCATGCCGCTGAGCGCGGGCGTGCGCGGCGCCCTGCGCACCATGCGCGCGCAGCAGACCGGGGCGCTGTTCGCCGTCGAGAACCGGCGCCTCGTGGGCGTCGTCACCGATCGCGCCGTCATCCGCGCCGTGAAGGCGGGCGAGACGGACCTCCGCCGCGTGGTGGATGCCTCGCCGCGGGCACTCCCGACGGTCGGACCCGACGACCTGCTCACCGACATCGTCGAGACCGCCGTCGAGGCGACCGTGCCCCTCGCGGTCGTCGACGAGAACCGACGCCTGCACGGCGTCATCCCGCGCGTCACCCTGCTCGCCGCGCTCGGCAATGTGCCGGCGACGACCCGCGAAATGGCGATCATCCAGAGCCCGATCGACATGGTCGCCGAGTTCACCCCGCTCGTCGACGCCGCCGCCGGAGGCGCCCCCACCCCGGGCGAGCCCGCGACGGAAGGAGCACGATGATGGACGGATTCCGCATTCCCCTCGGCGAGTGGGCCGAGACGGTCGTCGACTTCCTCGGCGACGCCCCGGGGGGCCTCTTCGACGCGATCGCGACGATCCTCGCCGCTGTCTACGAGGGCCTCGACTCGGTGCTGAGCACGCCGCCGTTCTGGGTGATCGTGCTCGTCTTCGCGGCGCTCCGCGGGGGCGAGCCCGGTCTTCGGCCGGTCTCGCCCCCGCTTCGCGATAAAGTCGAGGGCATGAGCGAGCAGCCCGACCCGTCCGCGACTCTCGTGCGTCTGCGCGGGAGCATCGACAACATCGACGCGGCGCTCATCCACATGCTGGCCGAACGCTTCAAGGCGACGCAGCAGGTCGGCGTGCTGAAGGCCGAGCACGGGATGCCTCCCTCCGACCCCGCCCGCGAAGAGCAGCAGATCGCGCGCCTGCGCCGCCTCGCCGCCGAGGCCGACCTCGACCCCGAGTTCGCCGAGAAGTGGTTCAACTTCGTGGTCGCCGAGGTCATCCGCCACCACACCACCGCCGCCAAAGGCGCCTGACGGGATCAGACCGCGTCGTCGGAGGACGCCGCGGCGGGCGGGGTCTGCCGGGGCTGTGGGTTCGCGGGTGGCTGCGAGGCCGCCGGCGGCGGCGCGGGCATCTGCGGGGCCCGCGCGGCGAGGGGTAGCGCGACCTTCTCCTCGAGCACGGTGATCGCCTCGTCGGAGACGACGATGAGCCCCTCCAGCTCTTCGCGCACGCGCTTGTAGGCGATCTGGCGCTCCGCCGCGGTGGCGCCGCCGTCGACGGCGACCGACAGCAGCTGCTGCGCCGTCTGCAGGCGCTTGCGCTCGGTCTCGGAGAAGTCCGAGTCCTTGAGCCGCCCGCGCTTCGCGCTCGGCGACGTCGAAGGCGACCTCGTAGTCGGTGACCGCGCTCGCGTAGGCGGCGAGCTCCCCGTCGGTCAGGTGGGCCTTGGGTGAGCCCGGCCGCAGGCGGTCGGCGGTCTTCTTGGCGCGGAGGAACGCGGCGGTGAGCGGCTGTCGCCCGTCACTGATCGTCGGGTAGGCGATGAGCTTCGCGACGTCCAGCTCGTACTCCAGCCAGCGCGCGGTGACCGCGTCGTGCTCGGCGAAGAGCTTCTCGAGCTGCGGCTGGGTGGGCGACGCCTTCGTGAGGGGCTTCGGCTCGGTCGCGTGCGCGACCTGCTTGGGCGGCTCGGCGGCCTTCAGCGCCGCCTTGGCCTGCAGGATCTCGAGACGCCGCCTGTGCCGCGAGCGCGCGCCGCGCTCCCACCGCTGGCCGAGGCCGCCGAGCACGCCGAGGACCGGGAACGCGAGCCACCAATAGCCGGCCAGAAACTGCCAGAAGTCCACCGTCACACCTTACGTGCGTGCGCCCTCACGGGCGCGGCGGGCGGGCACTCCGCGACGGAATCGGCCAGACCGGCGGAGCCGGTGGGGCATCGGATGCCTGGTCGGCGCGAGGCGTGCCGGTGGTCTGGTCGCCCCCCGGGGAGGCGTTCGGCGGGGTCGGGCGCGTCGTGGCATCCGGCCGCTGCCGTGCGGGTTGCTCGGACTTTGCCGGGTGCTCGGGCGGCGCGGGCTGCGTGCGCGGGGCGGTGGCGCGGGCGAGCGCCTCGGCACCCCGCGCCAGCACGCTCTGCGTGAGGTTCTGTGCGATCTCCTGAGCCGAGACGACCCACGCCGCGGGTGCTGCGGCATCCGGGCCGGGGCCGGCGGGCGCCGAGCGGTCCTTGCGCGCGAGGCGCCAGGCCTCGGCTTCGGCGGCGTCGAACGCGCGGCCGAGGCGGGCCACGCCGTCGCGGTAGGCGGTGAACTGGGCGGGCGTGATCCGCACGTCGGGGGCGGCCGGTCGGAGGGCACGGGTCGTCTTCAGCTCGGCGAGGAAGGCGGCCGTGGTCGGTACGCGTGCATCGCCGAGGGCGGGGAAGGCGAGCTGGCGTGCCGCATCCGTCTCGTACTGCATCCAGCGCGCGGTGATCGCGTCGTCGGTGGCCATCAGCCGGGCGAGCGGCAGCTGGGCCGGGTCGGCGCCGCGGCTGCTCTGCGCGCTCAGCGCGACGCGGTCGGCCGACAGGTTCGCCCGTCGTGCGCGGACTCCCGCCGACGCCGCCCGCGTGTTGCGCTGCGCG
>NZ_JAAGRY010000001.1 GCF_015707995.1 Microbacterium paulum | reverse complement strand
GGCACGCGAGGCGGCGTCGGCCCGGCGCAGCAGCGGCGCCAGGGCACTGCCCACGAGGGCGACCTCGCGTTCGGCGGCCTGGCGCATGCCCCGCACGTGCCGCGGCTGGATGCCGTGGGCATCGAGCGCCACGAGCGCCCGCAGCAGGGTGAGGGCGCGCTCGTCGTAGGTGTCGCCCGCGGTCACGAGCCCCGCGCTCACGGCACCTTCGAGCAGAGCCGCCGACGCACCTGCGGTGGCCAGCAGCTCGTCGCGGCGGTAGCGGCGCGGTGCTTCGAGGATCGAGGGCGGCAGCACCACGGCATCCTCGCCGTCGTGCGCGTCGAGGTACTCACGGATGCGGGCCAGCTTGAAGTCGTGGTCGCGCTGCAGGGTGAGGGCCGTGCGCAGCCGCGCGACGTCAGACGGCGAGAACTTGCGGTAGCCGGCTTCGGTGCGCAGCGGCGTGACGAGCCCCTGCTCCTCGAGGTAGCGCAGCTTGCTGGCGCTGAGGTCGGGGAACTCGGGGGTCAGCCGCGCGAGGACCTGACCGATGCTGAGGTGCCCCGCGGCCTGGGAGCGACCACGGGGTGACGGCGCCGGCGTCACCCGCCTGCCACCGCAGCGCGGTCGGCGGGCGAGACGAAGAAGTTCAGGCGGAACTTGCCGATGCGAAGCTCGGCACCGTCGTCGAGCACGGCGCGGTCGACCCGCTCGCCGTTGACGTAGGTGCCGTTGAGCGAGCGCTGGTCGACGAGCTCGAAGAAGCCGCCGGTGCGGGTGACCTCGGCGTGCCGACGCGAGACGGTCACGTCGTCGAAGAAGATGTCGGCTTCGGGGTGACGACCGATCGTGGTCACGTCGGTGTCGAGCAGGTAGCGCGCGCCCGCCGTGGGGCCCGAGCGCACGAGCAGGAGCGCCGAACGGGCCGGCAGCGCACCGATCGCCTCGAGCTCGGCCTCGGTCAGATCGCTGCCGAACGGGATGAAGGACAGGTCGGAGTCGTGCCCGAACGTCTGCGTCGTGTCGACCGAGCGCCCGTCACCGGCATCGCGTCGGATGTCTTCGGCGCCTCGCACGGCGCCCGTCTCGTTCTCGTTCACGGCGTCCTCCTCCCTCTTCACCCTAACGGATCGGCCCGGCGAACGAACCCCCGCACGGGGCGTGGAGGCCCCGCAAATGTTGCACCGTGTGTCGCCGACCGTGCGCAGGCTCGGGTGCCCGACCTAGCCTGGAGCCCCACCTATCGAAGGAGCACCCCGTGTCCACGCCCCGCAACCGTCTCGAGACCACCCCGGTGCGTCAGGACACGGTCTGCATGTGCGTGCACGGCCGAGCCTGCTCGTCGTTCGCCCCGGGTCACGCGGTGCACCTCATCCAGGCGCGCCTCGCGTCGGCGACGCCCGGCGAATGGGTCGACGCGATCGTGACGTCGACGGATGCCTCGGAGGGCAGCCTGCTGCTGCACACCCTCGACGGCGCCCCGGTGGCGCTCTGGAGCGGCGCGGGCGCGGCGGATCACCTCGCGGCGGGAACGCCGGTCGCGTTCCACCCGCGCTACCACGCCCTCTCGGTGGGCGGGCGCCTGTTCAACTGCCTCGCGCTGTAAGCTGCGGCCCCGGTCAGGCCATCATGGCGGTCTTCATCGCCATGCACGCCTCCATGCACGCGCGGCACGCGTCGGCGCACATCGCGCAGACGGGGCTCATCTCGGCGTGGGCGCGGCACTCGTCTTCGCACATCTGACACATCGCGATGCAGGCGTCGAGCATCGCCATCATCACCGGCGGCGTCATGCCCTGCATGCGCAGCATCGTGCGCATCATCGTGCCGCACATGTCGGCGCAGTTCATGCACGAGGTCGCGCAGTCCATCAGCTGCGTCGAACAGACCGTGCAGGCCTGCTCGCAGGCGGCACAGGCATCCATGCACGCCTGCATCATCGCCATGTCCATCGCCGCCATGCCGTCCATCATCATCATGTCGTCGGACATGGCGTTCATCATCATGGAGTCCATCACGCACCCGCTCTCGATCGGAGACGGGACCTGCGGCTCGTCTGCTCGCGTCGCAAGCCGCCCGCCTGTCGCCACGGTACCGCGCAGGGCGCCCCGCGAACAGGCTCACGTAGGCTCGTGAGGGTGTTGTCACACAGAATTCACACGCGCCCGTTCGCCCTCCCCGCCCTGGCTGCCGCGGTCATCGCTCTGATGATGGGCGTCGCGCTGGTGCTCGTCTCCCCCGCCGCCCCCGCGTCCGCCCACGACGACCTGATCGGTTCATCGCCCGCCGCCGGCGCTGAGGTCGACGCGGTACCCGACCAGCTGGTCCTCACCTTCAGCGGAGTGCTGCTCGACGAGCCGGGCGCGACGCAAGTGGTGGTGACCGATGCCGCGGGCACCGACCTCACCGACGGCGACCCCACGCTCGACGGCACCAAGCTCACCCAGCCGCTCGCGGCGGACACGGCGGCAGCGGGGACCGTCACCGTGATCTGGCGCGTCGTCTCGAGCGACGGCCACCCCGTGTCGGATCAGTTCACCTTCACCGTGGCCGGAGGCACCCCCGTGACGTCGGCGCCGTCGTCGCCGGCCACCACCTCCCCCGATGCGACCCTCGCGCCGGGCCCGTCGATGGAGGCGACCGACATGACATGGGTGTGGATCGCGCTGCCGCTCGCGCTCGTCGTCGCCTTCGTCGCCGTGCTGTTGTGGGCACGGAAGCGGGGCCCGCGCGAGGACTAGGCTTGAGGCATGCCTCATTACAACGTCGTCGTCCTCGGTGCCGGCCCCGGTGGCTATGTCGCGGCCGTCCGCGCTGCCCAGCTCGGTCAGTCCGTCGCCATCATCGAAGAGAAGTACTGGGGCGGTGTGTGCCTCAACGTCGGCTGCATCCCCTCCAAGGCGCTGCTGAAGAACGCCGAGGTCGTGCACACCCTGAAACACAAGTCCGACTTCTTCGGCATCTCGGGTGAGTTCACGGTCGACTACGGCGCCGCCTTCGACCGCTCGCGCGTCGTTGCCGACGGGCGCGTCAAGGGCATCCACTACCTCATGAAGAAGAACAAGGTCACCGAGTACGAGGGTCGCGGGTCGTTCACCGGCCCCAAGGCCATCACGGTGACGCGCGCCGACGGCAGCACCGAAGAGGTCACCTTCGACAACGTGATCATCGCGACCGGGTCGACCGTGCGCCTGCTGCCGGGTGTCACTCTCAGCGAGAACGTCGTCACGTACGAAGAGCAGATCCTCTCGCGCGAACTGCCCGGCTCGATCGTCATCGTGGGCGCCGGCGCCATCGGCATGGAGTTCGCCTATGTCATGACGAACTACGGCGTGAAGGTCACGATCATCGAGTTCCTCGACCGCGCCCTGCCGAACGAAGACGCGGATGTCTCGAAAGAGATTGCCAAGCAGTATAAGAACCTGGGTGTCGACATCCTCGTCGCCACGAAGGTCGAGACCGTCGTCGACTCCGGCGACAAGGTCACCGTCAGCTACAGCGACAACAAGACGGGCGAGAAGGGTCAGATCGAGGCCGACAAGGTGCTCATGTCGATCGGCTTCGCCCCCCGCGTCGAGGGCTTCGGCCTCGAGAACACCGGCGTGAAGCTCACCGAGCGCGGTGCGATCGACATCGACGACTACATGCGCACGAACGTCGAGGGCATCTACGCCATCGGCGACGTGACGGCCAAGTTGCAGCTCGCGCACGTCGCCGAGGCGCAGGGCGTGGTCGCGGCCGAGACGATCGGCGGCGCCGAGACGATGACGCTGGGCGACTACCGCATGATGCCGCGCGCGACGTTCTGCCAGCCGCAGGTGGCCTCATTCGGCTACACCGAGGCGCAGTACAAAGAGACCGGCCGCGAGTACAAGGTCGCGACGTTCCCGTTCATGGCCAACGGCAAGGCGCACGGCCTGGGCGAGCCGGTCGGCTTCGTGAAGCTGATCGCCGACGCCGAGCACCTCGAGCTCGTCGGCGGCCACCTCATCGGCCCCGACGTGTCGGAGCTGCTGCCCGAGCTGACCCTCGCGCAGAAGTGGGACCTCACGGCTCTCGAGCTGGCCCGCAACGTGCACACGCACCCGACGCTGTCGGAGGCGCTGCAAGAGGCGTTCCACGGCCTCGCGGGACACATGATCAACCTCTGACGACGACCGTCATCGCCGCGATGCGCCCCGGCAGGCTTCGCCTGACGGGGCGCATCGCTTTCATTCGGACTGTCGCCGAGGGCATCTGCATTTGACCGCATGCACTTTCGGAGTACTCTGACTGCAACGAATGACGCCGCCCCATCGAAGCCGGGGGCGGCGTCAGTCGTTTCGGCGGTCTGGTTCGCGGGCGCGGCAGCACCCGGGCTGCTCAGAGTCCGAGAGTGCGAGCGAGTTTCGAATCGGATGCCGCGGGACGCCCGCCCACCCGTGCCACCGCCGCAGCGGCCTCGTGGAACAGGGCCGCGCGCGCGGACGCCGTCGTCGGGGCGGCCTCGCCGAGCTCGAACTCCCACTCGCGCCACGACGTCTCGACGTCGCGCGTCTCGTCGAGGGCGACCACGTGGTCGTCGACGAACTCGGCGACGACGCCGCCCGAGGCATCCCTCAGCGCGAACGCGTCGCGCCGGTTGACGATCCGGGCGATCGGGGTGAGCGGCCCGGCGTCGGGCGCGAACTGCGCGATCGCGGCGAGCACGACGCCCGGCACGAGGTCATCGATGTCGGCGACCGCACTATCGCCGCCGGCCTCGACCCCGGCATCCGCTCCGGCGTCGAGGGGCCAGTGCGTCTCGACACGGCCGCCCTCGGCGCCCTTCGGGCCCTTGATGTGCCAGCCCTCGTCGGGCCCGCCGGTGCGGCGGCGCACCGCATACCCCGCGCGGCCGAGCCCGAAGCCCGCCACATCGAAGTAGCGGGCGTCGAGATCGCGTCGTTCGGGGCCCGAGACGACCGCCACGCCCGGCAGACCCGAGAAGTCGGGCAGGGGCGTGGCGGCCTCGACGTCGAAGGTCGACTCGATCTCGAGCGAACGCGTGCCCCCGCGAGAGTCTGCGCTCACGCGGGGCTCACTGGTTGCGGTCGGCGTCGGGGTCGATGTCGTCTTCGGCCTCGAGATAGTAGAAGTCGCTCGAGGTGGGTCCATCACCCTCGCCGGTGTTCTCGAGCCCGCCCTTGCGCGTGTAGACGACCTGCGTCTCGCTGTAGGGCATGACCAGGGCGTCTTCGGTCTCGTCTTCCAGGGGAAGGACCTGGCCGTCGAGGGGGCCGCCGTGAAGTCGTGCGATCGCCATGTGAGTCTCCGATCTCTGGGTGTCGCCAGCCTAACCGGCCGGGGAGGGTATCAGTGCGTCGGAAAGCCGAGGCTGATCTGACTCTCGCTCGGGTCGGGCCACCGGGTCGTGACGACCTTGCGGCGCGTGTAGAACTGGAACGCTTCAGCACCGTACATGTGCGTGTCGCCGAAGAGCGAGTCCTTCCACCCGCCGAACGAGAACGCCCCCACCGGCACCGGGATCGGCACGTTGATGCCGACCATCCCGACCTCGATGTCGAACTCGAACTGCCGCGCCGTCTTGCCGTCGCGGGTGAACACGGCCGTGCCGTTGGCGTAGCGGTTGGCGTTGATGAGATCGACGGCCTCGTCGTAATTCGCGACGCGGACGACCGAGAGCACGGGGCCGAAGATCTCTTCGTCGTAGACGCGCATGCCGGGCGCGACGTCGTCGACGAGCGAGGGGCCGATGAAGAACCCGTCGCCGGGCGTGTCGAGCTCGCGTCCGTCGACGACGACGCGCGCCCCCTCGGCCTCGGCGCCCGCGACGAACCCGGTGACGCGGGCGAGCGCGTCGCGCGTGATGAGCGGGCCCATCTCGATGCCGGGCGCGGTGCCGTCGCCGACGGTCACGGCCGGCATGCGCTCGGCGATTTTGGCGACGAGGTCGTCGGCGACCTCTCCCACCGCGACGACCACCGAGACCGCCATGCAGCGCTCCCCCGCCGAGCCATAGCCCGCCGAGATCGCCGCGTCGGCCGCCGAGTCGAGGTCGGCGTCGGGCATGACGATCATGTGGTTCTTCGCACCGCCGAGCGCCTGCACACGCTTGCCGTTCTCGGCCGCGCGCGTATAGATGTACTTCGCGATCGGCGTCGAGCCGACGAACGAGACCGCGCGGATGATCTCGTCGTCGAGGATCGCGTCGACCGCCTCCTTGTCGCCGTGGACGACGTTGAGGATGCCTGCCGGAAGCCCCGCCTCGGCGAACGCGTCGGCGATCCAGTTCGCGGCCGAGGGGTCGCGCTCGCTGGGCTTGAGGATGACGGCGTTGCCCGCGGCGATCGCCGTCGTCACCATCCACAGCGGCACCATCGCGGGGAAGTTGAACGGCGTGATGCACGCGACGACACCGACCGGCTGGCGCACCTGGTGCACGTCGACGCCGCTGGCGACCTGCTCGGAGTACTCGCCCTTCAGGTGGTGCATGAGCGAGGTGCAGAACTCGACGTTCTCGAGGCCGCGGGTCACCTCGCCGAGCGCGTCGGGCACGGTCTTGCCGTGCTCGGCGGTGATGATGCGGGCGAGCTCTTCGGCGCGCGAGGCGATGATCTCACGCAGCCGGAACATCACCTGCTGACGCTTGCCGAGCCCCGTCGCGCGCCACCCACGCTGGGCGGCCTGCGCCGTGCGCGCCGCCTCGTGCACGAGCGCGGCCGATGCCAGGGCGACCTCACCGGTCTGCCCGCCGGTCGCGGGATTGAACACCGCGCCGGTGCGCCCGTCGGCGGCGATCCGCTCCCCGCCGATGATGTGCGGGATGGCGGTGAGGCCGGGAGTGGGTTCGGAAGCGGGCGAGGTGGTCGTCGTGTCGATCGTGGTGCTCATGCGCGGGTTCCTTCGAGAGTGCGGTCGAGAGAGGGGTCGTAGCCGCGCAGCGTGCCGTCGGGCGAGGCGAGCTTGGCGACGAGGGTGCAGTCCTTGCCCCCGAGGCCCTCGTCGATCAGCTCGTCGAGCTGCGCGAGGGCGAGGCGGGCGGCGGGCAGGTGCACGCCGGTGGTGTCGCCCGCCTGCACCGCGAGGCCGCAGTCTTTGCGGGCGAGGTCGACCGAGAAGGTCGGGTCGAAGTTGTTGTTCGCGGCCGACTTGTCGAGAACGCCCGGCACCGGGTACCAGGTGCGCAGCGGCCACGAGTCGCCCGACGAGACGCGGGCGACGTCCCAGAACGTCTTCGCGTCGAGGCCCAGCTGCTCGGCGAGCTGCGAGCCCTCCGACATCGCCATCACGCCGATGAACAGCATCATGTTGTTCACGAGCTTCGCGGCGATCCCCGCGCCCGCCTCGCCGCAGGCGATGACGTTGCCCGCCATCGGCGCGACGATCTCGGCGGCGCGCGCCACGTCGGCGGGGTCGCCCCCGAGCATGAAGGTCAAGGTGCCGGCTTCGGCACCGGCGGTGCCGCCCGAGATCGGGGCATCCACGAAGGTCAGGCCGCGGGCCTCTGCCTCGCGGTGGCACCAGCGCGAGGTCTCGACGTCGACCGTCGAGGTGTCCATGAGCACGGTGGATGCCTCGGCGTGGGCGAAGATCCCGTCGTCGCCGCCGTACGCGGCGCGCACGTGCTCGGGCTTCGGGAGCGAGGTCAGGCACGCGTCGGCGCCGGCGAGAGCTTCGGCGGTCGAGCCGACGACGTCGATGCCGTGCGCGCGGGCCACCTCGGCCGCGGCGGGGTTGATCTCGACGCCGCGCACGGTGTGTCCGGCGGCGACCAGGTGGGCGGCCATGGGCACGCCCATCCGTCCGAGTCCGATGAAGGCGATGGTCGAGATGGCTGCTGCTCCCTGCGTCGTCGAAGGTCGTCGCGCTCCTCAGCGAGCGCGGTCGAGTCTCACTCTAGGCATCGCCCGCCGTGCAGATCAATGCACAGGGCGGCGCCACATTTGCACCGTGACTGTGCGTTGGTGCACACTGATCGGCATGACCGCTCCCCCGTCCGAACCGCCGCTCGACGCGCTCATGACCTTCCTGTCGGTCGCGCGCCTCGGCCGCTACACGGCGGCCGCCGAGGTGCTGGGCATCAACCACTCCACCGTGTCGCGGCGGATCGCGACGCTCGAGGCCGCGATGGGCGGCCGCGTGCACGTGCGCACCACCGGCGGGTGGGAGGTCACCGCACTTGGGCGCCGCGCCGTCGCGATCGCCGAGCGCATCGAACGGTCGCTGCGCGAACTCGTCGAGGGCGAGGGCGCCGACCTGGTACACGGGATGGTGCGGGTCAGCGCACCCGACGCCTTCACCGCCGTCTTCCTCGCGCCCGCGATGACGGCGCTCCGCGCCGAGCACCCGGGTCTGTCGGTCGAGCTTCTCTCGGCCACGCAACGGGTGCGGCAGAATCGCTCCGGCGTCGACCTCGAGATTGTCGTCGGACGCCCGCAGGTGCTGCGCGCCTTCGCGACCCCGGTGTGCGCCTACGCGCTGCGGCTCTACGCGACCCCGGCCTACCTCGCCGCGCACGGCGCGCCCGAGAGCGTGGCCGACCTGGCGAGGCATCCGCTCGTCTACTACGTCGAGAGCTCACTGCAGGTCGACGAGCTCGACCGCGCGCTGCAAGAGCTGCCCGACTCTCCCCCGTCGCTGCGCTCGACGAGCGTGTTCGCGCACGTCGAGGGCGCCGCCGCCGGCGCCGGCATCGGACTGCTGCCCGACTTTCTCGGCGACCCCGACCCGCGCCTCGTGCGCGTGCTCGACGGCGCCTACGCCCACCCCCTCGCGTACTGGGCCGTCGCCCGCGACGAGGGCCCCCGCAACCCCGCCGTCGCCGCGACCCTCGACGCGATCACGACGCACATCGCGTCGGTGCAGCGCGGAACCGACCGAGAGGATGCCTCGTGAAACCGTTCCTGCTGCTCGCGACCCGAGCCGAAGACCTGCCCGCCGACGAGGAATACGCGCTCTTCCTGCGCTTCACCGGGCTCTCGGAAGATCAGCTCGTGCGGCGGCGCCTCGAGGCCGAGCCGCTTGGCGAGATCGATCTCGACGACTGGTCGGGGATTTTCGTCGGGGGTGGTCCGTTCAACGCGTCCGACCCGCTCGAGAAGAAGTCCCCCGTGCAGCAGCGCGTCGAGGCCGAGATCTCGGCGCTCCTCGACGAGGTGGTCGCGCGTGACTTTCCGTTCTTCGGAGCCTGCTACGGCATCGGCACGGTCGGCGCGCACGAGGGTGCGGTGATCGACGGCACGTACCGTGAACCGATCAGCGTCGTCGAGGTGACCCGCACCGCCGCCGGCGCCGCCGACCCGCTGCTGCAGGGCCTGCCCGACACGTTCGCCGCGTTCGTGGGGCACAAAGAGGCGATCACGGTGCTGCCGCCGTCGGCGACCCTGCTCGTTCGGGGAGAGACCTGCCCCGTGCAGATGTTCCGCGTCGGGCGGAACGTCTACGCCACCCAGTTCCACCCCGAGTGCGACGTCGAGGGCATCTCGACCCGCATCCGCGCGTACGCCGGCCACGGCTATTTCGGCGCGGGAGAGCTCGACCTCACGCTCGACGCCGTGCGGCGCCTGCCCGTGACCCACACCGGAGCCCTCCTGCGCGCCTTCGCCGAGCGCTACGCGCGCTGAGCGGAGGGCCCGCCGGGCGGGCGCTGACGGGTCGGCGCGCGCTGAAGGGAGGGGATGCGCCGGGCGGAGGGTGCGATCACGTGGCCACACCCTCCCCCGAGCCCATCCCCTCCCCTCAGAACACGCGGCGCGTGGGCGGCGGAGTGGCGACTCGCGTGCTCAGAGCACGGGCGGGGTGTGCCAGATGCGGTCGATGTAGTCGCGGATCGCCCGGTCCGACGAGAAGAAGCCGCACCGAGCGACGTTGAGGATGGCCGAGCGCGTCCAGGCATCCTGGTCGGCATAGGCGGCGTCGACCTTCGCCTGCTCGGCGATGTACGACGAGTAGTCGGCGAGCACCATGAAGCGGTCGTCGTAGAGCAGGTTCGACACGATGGGCTCGAAGACGCTGCGGTCGCCGCCCGAGAACGCGCCCGACGCGATGAGGTCGATCGCGCGGCGGAGGTTCTCGTCGGCCTGGTAGAACTCCGCCGGCTTGTACCCGCGGGCCCACAGCGCTTCGACCTCGGGCTCGCTCATGCCGAAGAGGAAGAAGTTGTCGTCTCCGACGAGCTCGCGGATCTCGACGTTCGCGCCGTCGTCGGTACCGATCGTGAGCGCGCCGTTGAGGGCGAACTTCATGTTGCCGGTGCCGGATGCCTCTTTGCCGGCCAGCGAGATCTGCTCCGACAGGTCGGCGGCAGGGATCACGCGCTCGGCGAGGGTGACGTTGTAGTTCGGCGGGAACAGCACCTTCAGGCGCCCCTCGACGCGCGGGTCGGCGTTCACGACCTCGCCCACCGCGTTGATGAGGTGGATGATGCGCTTGGCCATGATGTACCCCGGCGCGGCCTTGGCCCCGAAGATGAACGTGCGCGGCTGGATGTCTGCCGCCGCCACGCGCCCCGACACGATCTGCTCGTACTCGGTGACGATGTGGAGCACCTTGAGCATCTGCCGCTTGTACTCGTGAAGACGCTTGACCATGACGTCGAGCAGGTGCCCGTCGCTGATCTCGAACCCGTCACGGGCGCGCAGCACCTGGTCGAGCCGGCGCTTGTTGGCCGCCTTCACCTCGGCGAACGCGGCGCGGAAGTCGGGGTTCTCGGCGTGGGCCTCGAGCTCGCGCAGGCGCTCGAGGTCGGTCGACCAGCCGGTGCCGATGGCCTCGGTGATGAGGTCGGACAGCCCCGGGTTCGCGAGCCGGATGAACCGCCGCGGCGTGATGCCGTTCGTCACGTTCGTGAACTTGCCCGGGTAGAACTCGTTGAAGTCGGGCAGCACCTTCTCGCGCAGCAGCTGCGAGTGCAGCTCGGCGACGCCGTTGACCTTCGAGCCCGCGACGGTCGCGAGGTAGGCCATGCGCACCGAGCGGTCGGGGAACTCGCTGATGATCGACATGTTGCGGATGCGCATCTCGTCGTCGCCGTAGCGCTCGCGCACCTCGGCGAGGAACTCCTCGTTGATGCGGTAGATGATCTCGAGGTGGCGCGGCAGCAGGCGCCCGAGCAGGTCGACCGACCACACCTCGAGGGCCTCGGGCAGCAGCGTGTGGCACGTGTAGGCGAAGCACTTCTGGGTGATCGCCCACGCGGCATCCCACTCGAGCTTCTTCTCGTCGACGAGCACGCGCATGAGCTCGGGCACGCCGATCACCGGGTGCGTGTCGTTCAGCTGGAAGATGATGCGGTCGGGCAGGGCCGTGAGGTCGAAGTCGTCGGGCAGCTGCTCGAGGAAGTCGCCGATGGATGCCGCGACGAAGAAGTACTGCTGCTGCAGCCGCAGTTCCTTGCCCTGCGGGGTGGAGTCTTCGGGGTAGAGCACCTTGGAGATGTTCTCGGCGTAGGTCTGGGCGCGGACGGCCTCTTCGTAGTCGCCGGAGTTGAACACGCGCAGGTCGAACGAGTCGGTCGCCTTCGCGCTCCAGAGCCGCAGCGTGTTGACGCGGCCGTTCAGGTAGCCCGGCACCATGTAGTTGTAGGGCACCGCCTGCACGTGCCAGCCCGGCACCCAGCGCGTGCGCTCGGTGCCCTCGTCGTCGTAGGTCTCGGTGTGGCCGCCGAATGAGATGCGCCGCGACGCCTCGGGGTGCGGGAACTCCCAGGGCGATCCGAGGGTGAGCCACGCGTCGGGCTGCTCGACCTGCTGGCCGTTTACGAACGTCTGGCGGAAGATGCCGTACTCGTAGCGGATGCCGTAGCCGACGTTCGGGACGCTGAGGGTCGCAAGCGAGTCGATGAAGCACGCCGCGAGGCGCCCGAGGCCGCCGTTGCCGAGGCCGGGCTCGACCTCCTGCGCGCGCAGAGCGTCGATGTCGATGCCGCACGCGGCCATCGCGTCGGTCGCGATCTCGGTGAGCCCTGACGCGAGCAGGTTGTTGTCGAGCTGACGGCCGAGCAGGTACTCGGCGGACAGGTACGCGACCCCCTTGGACTGCTTCTCCCGCTGGCGGCGCAGGTCTTCGAGCCAGCGCGCCATAAGGTAGTCGCGCACCGTGAGCGCCAACGCGAAGTAGCGGTCGGTGTCACTCGATGCCGAGAGGGCGACGCCCCGCTCGTAGTTGAGGTTGCGCAGGAACTGTCGCACGAACCCGTCGACCGAGCTCGCGGGGCCGGTCACCGGGGCGAGGGCCAGGGGGTGGGTCGCGCCGAGCGGATGGACGGTGCCGGGCGAAGGGGCCGCGGCGGCCGAGTCGGTGTGGTCTGCGGGGATATCGGTTGCACTCACGTAACGAAGGTACACACTGAAGGGCGCTCTTGTGACCGGTCACAGCCGGGAGATATCGAGAATTTACACGGACGTCACCGTGACGGCGCGGCGGCACCGTCGTTCTTCTCATCCTCCTTCTCGCTCTTCGCGGCCCGCTCGTCGGCGAGGGCGTCGCGCGCCGTGGCGAGCTCGGTCGACGCGGTGACGACGGCATTCTCCGCCAGCTGCACGCGCCACTCGGCGAAGGTCTTCGCGCCGTAGCGCTCCCGCACGCGGTCGACGTCTTCGCGGACGAGCGTGTAGATGTACGAGCAGGCGATGAGAATCACCTGCGAGGAGAGGTTGATCCACAGAAGCAGCGCGATGAGGCTCGAAAAGGTCGCCAGCAGCGGGTTCGAGCTCGCGCCGCCGACGAACAGGCCGGACAGCTGCTGCAGCACGGTGAGACCCACCGCCCCGAGGAGCGACCCCGTCCAGAGGGCCTTGGCGGATGCCTTGACGCCCGACAGCACGCGAAAGACCATCGCGATCGCGACGGCGTCGAGGAGGAACGTCAGGACGATCGCGAGGAGGCGGCTGCCCCAGCTGATCAGCGGGTCGTGCGCGCCGAGGCCGAACCAGGCGGCGACGAGTCCGAGACCCGCGGTGCCGAGCATCGTCGCCACGGCCGAGACGAGCAGCGCTCCCCCGACGCCGATCGCGAGGGCGAGGTTCCGGAGCATCACGAGCCAGAACGGCACGTCGTCGGTGGCCTCGTCGCAGATCACGCGGATCGCGGTGCGAAGCGACCCGATCGCGCCGATCGCCGCGCCGATGAGACCGACGGTGGCGATGATCCCCGCGATAGAGAGACCTGCAGGAGCCTGGATCGCGTCGAGCTCGATGAGACCCTCGTCGCCCACGAGGCCCGGCACGGCGCGGTTCACCGCGTCGATGAGCGCCTGCCAGGCATCCGGGTTTCCGGCCAGCCACAGCGCGGCCGCCGAGAACCCGAGGAGGACGCCCGCGAAGATCGAGAACAGGGCGCGGTAGGTGACGGCGTCGGCGAATATCGGGCCGCGCCGCTCGCTGTACCGGAGGAACGCCCTCACAGGGGTGAGGGAGAGGGCCCAGGCGATGACGCGCGCGATGTCCATCCCTCCACGATGGCAGACCTGCGCGGGTTCCGCCCGGGTCTTGACACGGGTGCGGCTCTCAGGACTGCGCGTCGCGCCCGGGTCTTGACATGCCCTGAGCGCTCAGGACTGCGGCAGTAGGACCCAGGTGGTGCCGGTGAGGTCGATCGTCGTCTCGTCGCCCGCCGTGTATTTGCTCGCCGACAGGGTCACGATGCGCTGCGACTGCTGCAGCCGCGCGACGAAGTCCTCGAGCTTCGCCCTGTCGCCGAGAGCGGTCAGCGTCATCGGCACCGCAACGAGCGTTCCGCTCGACGGAGTCGGGACATCGACACCCACCGGTGCCTCGTAGGCGGTCGCGATGTCGAAGCGGAGGGTCTTGACCGTGACGCCCGCCGCCGTCGCCGCAGCGTCGATCTGGTTGATCAGCTCCTGCTGCGCACGCTGCGCGGGAATCTCCTGCTGCTTCTCCGCCAGCGCCTTCTTGTACTCGTCGAGACGCTCATTCTCGGCGGCGAGGGCGTCGTTGCGCGCCTGCTGCGCATCGTTGATCTGCTTGATGGAGGCGGTCTGCGACTTCGCCGCTTCGATCCGGTCGAGCTGCGGCTGCACGCCGACGAGCCACCCGCCGAACACGACGGCGATCGCGAGCACACCGATGATGATGAAGCTGAGCCTGTACTTGTCCATGCCCGTCACTGTCCTTCGGTGGTCTTCGTCGTGGCATCCGGAGCGTCGGATGTCGGAGTGTTCGCCGCCGGCGGCGTTGTCGCGACGAGCTCGAGCTGTTCGTGCAACGTCGCGATCAGTTCCGGATCGAGAGCGCCCACGCGCGCCGTCCCACCGAGTGCATCGGCCCCGAGTTGCACGACCCCGGTGATCACATAGCCCGTCTCGTTCGTGGCCGCGACAGCGTCGACGGTCGCGCTGACGTAGCCGGTGAGGCGGCTGAGGGCGTCGAGCAGCGGTGTCGGCGAGTCGAATCGGTCGGCGTTCGCGGTGAAGGCGATCTCTATGACGCCCGGGGCGTCGAGCCCCGTGGATTCGGCGTCGACGGCTGCGCCGGTGGCGACACCCTTGACGGTGACCGATTCCGTGGCGATCTTCACATCGGCGGGAAGTACGGCATCGAGCTCGGTCATGAGCCTCGCCCAGTTGACTTCCGCGTAGAGGGCTGCGAGTGCCGCGCCGTCGTACGCCCCGACCTGGGCCATCACATTGGAGACCTCGGTGTACTGCTTCTGTGCGTTGATCAGGGTCTGGCTTCGCGTACGCTCCGCCGCGAGTGTGCCCTCCGCCTGGATCGCGAGGAAGGCCACGCCGAGGGATGCCGCGACGACGAGCACGAGCAGTGCGAGAAGCGCCGCAAGGAGTCGCCGTTCGATGGCGCGGTAGCGCCGACGTGTCTCGACGACCGGGGGAACGAGATCGACGCGCGCCGAGGCGTGCGCGGGCGGGCCCGCCTCTGCGGGTGCCTCGGCGACGTGCGCGTCGCGGTCGGCGCGTCCGCGCCGCCGCCCTTCGACCAGCTCGGCAGTCATCTGCGGCCTCCCTTCGACGCGGCCTTCTCAGCCTTGGCCTGCGCCTTGGCTGCGGCCTTCGCGTTCTTCTCCTGCTCTTTGGTCGGCTTCGTGGCCGCCGGTGGGGCGGGGGGTGCCGCCGGTGCCGCCGCCCTCGCCTTCGCTCCCCCGCGCTTCGTCTTCGCTGCGGCGCGCTCGGCCGCCTTCTCGGACCGGCGGTCGGCCTTCGCGCCGAGCGTCAGCCCGAGCGGCGCAGCGATCTCGAGGGCCCACTGCTCGATGCCGCTTTCGCGGACCTTGGCGTTCATCGAGAACGGGGCGAACGGATTGCCGTACGCGGTCGGCACGCCGAGCGCCCGCGAGAGGACGAGCGTGAGGCCGCCGAGGCGCGAGCCGCCGCCGGTGAGGATGACGCTCGCAACGGGCGATTCGGGGTGCGCGTTGCTCCAGAAGGCGAACGTGTTGCGGATGCTGTCGATGAGGCCGGCGATGTTCTCGCGCAGGACCGTCTCGGCGTCGACGTCGCGCGGCGTCGCGGCGCCGCCCTGGAGACCACGGGTGATCTTGTCGAGTTCGGCCTCGGCGAAGCTCACGCCGAGCGCCCGTTCGATGCTGCGCGACACGTCGTCGCCGCCGCTCGGCACGATGCGCACGAACTGCGGCGTGCCGGCGTGGGAGATGACGACGGTGGTGCTGGAGGCGCCGATGTTGATGATCGCCTGCGTACCGCGGGCCGGGCCCGGCAGGAGGCGCAGCAGCGAGAACCCGGAGAAGTCGATCGCGTCGATCGAGCGGCCGGATCGTTCGATCGCGTTGACGGTCGATTCGAGGCTGCTGCGCACCGTCGCGACGAGCAGCCCCTCCTGCTGGACCGCGCCCGATGTCTCGATGTTCCGCAACGGCAGGAAGTCGAGGATCGCGTCGTCGAGGTCGATCGGCACCTGGCCCTCGACGGCGAATCGCAATGCCGTGCGGCGCTGGGCCCCCGTGAAGACCGGGAGGGTCACCTCGCGGACCACGACCTTGCGGTTGCTCACGCCGAAGACGACCTTCTTGGTCGTGAAGCCGCCGACCTTCCACAGTTGCTTGATCGCGGCGATCGCACGCTTCTGGTCGAGGATCTCCCCGTCGAACACCGTGCCTTCGGGCAGCGGGATCGCGGCGAACCGGCTGATCGTGGGGCGCGCCGTGTAGGGGGCGTCGACCTGAACGGCCCTCAGGCCGCTGCGGCTGAGGTCGAGTGCGACTACTGCTGCCATGGGTTCCTCCGGGGTATGGATCGGGATGCCGGGCCGGGGGCTCAGGCGAGCCCGGTCACGGTCAGATAGAGATCGGCGATGGGGCGGCCGGCGAAGATGCCGACGGCGGCGCCCGCGATCATGAACGGGCCGAACGGGATGCGGGATTTGCGGGTCGCGCGTCGGCCGATCATGAGCGCGACGCCGACGATGCCGCCGAGCAGGAAGGCGGAGAAGGCCCCCACGACGAGGGCCGCCCAGCCGAGCCAGCCGAGGAGCATGCCGAGGACGCCCGCGAGCTTGACATCCCCGAAGCCCATGCCGCCGCGGTAGCCGACCGCGAGGATCCAGTAGAGGACGTACAGGGCGGCACCGCCGATAGCCGCGCCGAGGAGGCGCTCGTACTCGCCGGTGAGGACGGATGCCAGGACGAGCAGTGCCGCGGTGACGAGATAGCTCGGCAGGACGATCGCGTTCGGCAGTCGGTGGTGATCGAGGTCGATGAGGGTGAGGGCGATGCCGACGGCCGCCCAGTACAGAACGGCGGGCAGCACGGCGAAGGGGTACGTGCCGAGGTAGGCGGCACCGACGACGAGGGCGAAGACGACACCGGTACCGGCCTCGACGAGCGGGTAGCGCACCGAGATGTGTGCGCCGCACGAGCGGCATCTGCCACGCAGGACGAGCCACGACACGATCGGGATGTTGTCGTACCAGGCGATCTCGTGACCGCAGGACGGGCAGGCGCTCGGCGGCCTCACGATGCTGAGACCCTGCGGCACGCGCCAGATCACGACGTTGAGGAACGAGCCGATGAGGGCGCCGAACACGAACGCGAGCGGCACGATCGCCGCCGCCGGGAGGAAGGGCTCGGTCATCGCGCCGCCCCGTCCGCGCTGAAGGCAGCCGACGTCTCGACCCACGTCGTGACGCCGTAGGTCGTCGTCGTCGGATTCAAGAATTTCGGCGGTGCCATGTACTTGAAGCGAGTGTCGTAGTTGTAGTCCTTTGCGAAGCCCGCCGAGCCACGCCGGACGACACCGCGATACTTCTGAGCGATAGCTCCGTTGACGGTGAGCTGACCGCGGGAGGAGCCGACCGCGTAGTTCTGCACCTGGAAAGTGTGCGCGACCGAGAGGATGGCGGCATCGATGCGGCGGTTCTGCGACGTGTCGATGAGGTTCCCTGCGGCGTTGGCCGGGTTCCACACCCAGACGGCGTTGTTGCCGACGAGGCCCAGGATGTCGCGCTGGTCGTCGACGTACTTCAGGTTTCCGACGACGAAGATGAAGTTCTCCGCGGCGACGGTGGCGGCGCCGGCGAAACTCCCCTTGACGAAGACATCGCCCGCGCGGCAGCCGTACGTCGTCGTGGTGGGCGGCTTCTCCGTCGTGCTCGTGCTGGGCGTCGTCTGAGGGTAACCGCTCTTGACGGTTCCGCTCTCGAGCTTCCACCCGCTGTTCGTGGTGCACGTGAAGTTCTTCGGCCAGGTCCCCGCCGCCGTGTAGTTCACATCGGTGGAGATCGAGGGCACGTTCTGCACATAGATGACGTTGTTCTCGGGAACGGCGATCGTCGCGCCGTTCACCGACGTGAGGGCGGTGATCGACCCGCAGGCCGCGGGGGTCGATCCCGTCGTCGCCGCGGCGTTCCCGATCCGCGTCTTCTTGGTGAAGGGCGACTTGACGTTCATCGTGCCGTCAGCGAGGAACGTGATCTGGGTAGGGCCCGTATAGAGGCATCCCGGTCGCGGGACATCCGTCGCCGTGAGGTCGGAGCGCGTCTCTTTCTTCAACTCGGCATTGGTGGCGGGCATCGGCATGTTGCCCGTGTGCGCGGGGTAGCCGGCGAGGGCGAACGTCGGCGCGGTGCACAGGGTGCCGTTCGAATCGCGCCGCACATAGAAGGGACTGCGCGTGTCGGCGCTCGTGACCGGGCCCGTGAACGTCGAACCGCAGGCGCGGAGCGTGTCGTTGGTGTGGACAGGTCCGCCCTGGGTGTCCGTCTCGCCGAAGGCGATCTCATTGCAGGTCGTTCCCATCGGGCGACCCTCGTAGCTGTACTTCATGACGGTCTTGGCCGAGTCGGTGTAGCAGCTGGCGTCAGGCACGCCCACGACGGCGGGATCCTGGACCTCGTAGTCACTGAAGTACAGGAAGTCGATGAACCCTTGCTGTTTGAGGTCGGCGACGATCGTCCGCGTCGCCTGGCCCACGCGCCCCGTCGCACGCAGGCGGATGCGGCCGCTCGTCGAGTACTTCGAGTTGTCGACCTCGTAGCGGTACTGGGCGCGCGCGTCACTGTCGGACACGGTCGCCCAGGACCCTGCGGTTCCGACGCCGAACGCGGGATTCACGGGCGACGTGGGAAGCACGACCGAGCTCCCGCTGCTGAAGGGGGCGGCCGAGTTTCCGAAGCGGTAGTAGGTGGTGTCGACGGCGAGCCGGCTCTGGTACTCGTCGATGCCGGCATAGGCGGCCGCGAGCGCGGCGTTCCAGTCGGCGTCGGTGCGCGCCTGCCGCATGCCGTTGACCGACACGACGACGAGCATGGACATGAGCATCGCGAGGATCATGCCGACGCCCACCACGAGGATGAGGGCGGCGCCGGTGTCGTCGCCGCGGGGCAACCGCGCAGCACGGATGCGGATCATCATTTCACCTCCACGCGGGCGACCCCGAGGTTCGGCAGGCCCACCATGTTCTGGATCGAGACCGGCGCGACGCGTCCGCTCCCGTCGGATTGCACGCGCATCGTCACCTGGACGCTCACGATGTTGCGGATCTGCGCAGCGGAGAGACTGGAGTTGGAGGCCGGCAGGAGCTCGCCACCGTTCTTGTCGAAGTAGCGGAACAGCGGACTCGAGGCCGTCGCGGGGAGCAGCGAGCGCGCGACTGTGCGCGCATAGGTGGAGGTCGTGTTGAACTTCCAGTACGTGCCGTGGTCGTGGTACGCGGTCCAACGCGTCTCCACGAGCTCGTTCCCGCTGTTGCGCGCGAACTGCACCCGGAGCGGTGCAGGGTCGGCCGACGATTCCGCGTCGATGAAGGAACGCATGAGGATCTTCTCCGCTCCGGCGTACTCGAAGACGGCCTCGTTCGTCGCGACCCCATAGACGGGGATCTCCGTGCCTGCGCGGAGGATGCGGGTCACCTCGTTCATCGCGGTGGAGGCGAGTCGGCTGTTGTCGACGGAACCCTGCTGGTCGTTGAACGACCGCGTCGTGCTCACGAAGAGCGTCACGATGAGGGCGATGAGGATCGAGGAGATCCCCATCGCGACGACGAGTTCGATGAGCGTCATCCCCGATTCGCGGCCCGCGCCCGTGGCGCGCCGGGCGCTCACGGCGCGACCCGCGGGTCGAGGGTCACGACGGTGGCCGCGCCGGTGCCGGTGACGGCGCCCGTCGTGGCCGGCGTGATGCCGCTCTTGAGTTGCGTGCCGAGGCTTCCGGAGGAGCTGCCCCGGTACAGCTTCCAGGTGCCGTAGGGAAGAGCGATGGTCGCGGTGCCGGAGGAGATCGTGCCGTTCGCGAAGGTGTACGTCGGCTTCGGCGAGTAGCCGCAGCCGGGGTCGCCGGCCCCGCCGCCGGCATAGACGGCCGTGAGGTAGGGGTTGGTTGTGCCGGTGAGCCCCGTCAGGCGCACGACTCCCATCGCGACGGAGGCGTTCACCGTGCCGCCCGGAGCGCCGGCGACTGCATCCGGGCGCTTCCCGACGAGCGGCGGCGCCTCGAGCCACTCCCCGGGGTCGGGGGCGAGGCAGGTCTTCGTCACATCCTCCGCGGGCGGCGCGTAGCCGCCCGCGACCAGGCTGTACCCCGACGGGATCGGGTAGAGCGAGAAGGTCTTCGGGTTTCCGGTGGTCGCCGGTAGCTGGGAGTTGCCGTACGTCGACATGGCGGTCGTCGTGAGGTTCGTCGGCAGAGCGACGGCTCCCACCACGTTGTTCGCGTAGGTCAGGCGGAACGTCGTCGCCTTGTCGTACGCGAAGCTCGCCTGCGAGGTGCTCCCCGCCGATACCGTGACCGTCGCCGTGGGGGACGCGAGGTGCTGTTCGTTGACGTAGTTCGACTTCGAGACGCCGACGGTGTAACTCGCCGCCGGAGGAACCTTGAGAAGATACGCACACCCGTCGCTGTCGGTCGTGACCGAGGCGACGCCGTTCGAGGGGCTGAGGCTCACGGTGGCACCGCTCACGCCGACACCGGCGGAGTCGATGACGCTCACGAGCACCGTGCCGCGCGAGGGATCGTTGATCTTGCTGCTCGGGGCGAGAGACGTATCACTGTAGACGGGCCGTGCGCCTGCGGCCATGTTGTCCCAGGTCACCTTCACCGTCACCTGGCGGTAGGCGAGCGCGTCGGTGGATCCGGTCGTGTCGCAGGAGGCCGTGGCGCCGGATGCGGTGGCCCACGTGGACTCGACGTCGACGTGGAAGGTGTCGCCGTTGAGAGTGATGTCGCGCGTCGAACTCGTGACGTCGAAGACGTCCTGGGAACGGATGAGGTCGATCTGCTGCGAGGCGAGGTTGGCGGCGACGATGCGGGTGCGCGTGTCGCGGGTAGTCACGAGTCCGGCAGTGAGCGTCATGAGGAACCCGGTCGCGATGATCGCGAACACGAGCATCGCGACGACGACCTCGATGAGGGTGAAGCCTGCGTCCTCGTTTCGGGCCGAGAACTGTTCGTGCACGAGATCCTCCCTCCGTGTCGCACCGTGGATAGACGTTGTGCCTGCGCGGGCGGAGCCGCGCAGGCACAACGTGGGTCAGGCCGTCAGGCCGAGCGGAACTAGTTCCAGGTGCTCTTGCCGTCCGTGCTGGTGAACTTGTAGGTCTTCGATGCGAGTTCGCTCGTGTCTGTGCGGGAACCAACGATCTCGTAGGTGTTGCCCGTGACCGTGACCGTGACCGTGTTTCCGTCGGACACCGTGAACTTGCCCACCTCGGTGGTGGTGCCGCTTCCCGTGGTGATCGAGCCCGAGTTCGGACCCACAGTGGAATCAGGAATCGTCAGAGTCGAAATGCTGCCGTTGTTGCTGGTGGCAGCCGACTCGACCGCGAGTGCAACATTGCGAACGTCGGACTCGACCGACGACTTCCAGGCACCCTCCCGCATGTTCAGGAAGACGGGGATGGCGATGGCGGCGAGGATGCCGATGATGATGACGACGACGAGGAGCTCGATCAGGGTGAAGCCCTTCTCGCCGTTCTCCTTCTTGGCCATCGTCTGAGCGACGAGCTTGTTCATGAAGATTCCTTCGATTCCAGGGGGATGGTGCGGGGTACTGCGGTCGTGCTCCGACCTCCGGGGATTGGTCGGCATCCGTGATGCTAGCGGTTACGGAAGTAAATGAGAAGTCTTTAATGTGAAAATTGTGAAAAAAGTTACATGTTCTGGATCGACTGGAAGACCATGAACATCGGCATGTACAACGCGACGATCATGAAACCCAGCAGCCCGCCCATGAAGACGATCATCAGGGGCTCGAGCATCGCGGTGAGCTGCGAGCTCATGGTCTCGACCTCGTCGTCGTAGAAGTCGGCGGTCTTCTCGAGCATCTGGTCGATCGAGCCCGACTCCTCGCCGATCCCGATCATCTGCACGAGCATGTCGGGGAAGATGTCGGCTGTGGCCATCGACTCGGCGATCGGCCGGCCCTCTCGGACACCCGCCTGGACGCTGTCGAGCGAGGAGGTGATGACGTAGTTGCCACTCGTCGCACCGACGATCGACAGCGACTGCAGGATCGGCACGCCAGACGCCAGCATGGTCGCGAAGTTGCGCGTGAACCGCGTGAGCGCGATCTTCTTGTTGAGCTTGCCGAAGACCGGCACCTTGAGCTTGATCGGATCGACGACGCGGCGCACCGCCTCGGTGTTCTTCGCGCGCCCCCACCAGATCGCGAACGCGATGCCCGCGACGGCGACCACGGGCACGACGACCGGCATCGCGTTGGAGAGGTTCACCAGCAGCTGCGTCGGAGCCGGCAGCTCACTGCCGAGATCCGCGAACATCTTCTCGAACACGGGCACAATGAAGATCAGCATCGCCGCGACACCCAGGAGTGCCACGATGAGCACGACCACCGGGTAGGTGAGCGCCGCCTTCACCTTGCTGCGGAGCTTCGTCTCCGCCTCGAAGTTGTCGGCGACCATCACGAGCGATTTGTCGAGGAAGCCGCCGGTCTCGCCCGCCCGGACGAGGTGCACCATGATCGGCGGGATGACGAGGGGGAACTCCTCCAGCGCGGTCGACAGCGCCGTGCCGCTCTCGACCTTGGTGGCGATCTCCCCGACGGTGCGTTTCAGCTTCGGGTTGTCGATCTGGTCGCCCACGATCGACAGGGCGCGGAGGATCGACACGCCCGCCCCGACCATCGTCGCCAGCTGCCGGGTGAGGAGCGCCAGGTCCTTCAGCGAAGGCCCGCGCTCGAGCCCGGGAATCGTGATCTCCTGCTGGAGGCCGGTCGCCGCGCCCTTCTCGGCGAGCTTGTCGGGGATGACTCCCCGCGCCTTGAGCTGTTGGATCGCGGATGCCTCGTTCGAGGCATCCAGCACGCCCTTGACCTTCGAGCCCGACGCGTCGACGCCGGTGAACGTCCACTGCGGGGTCTTCGCGACCGTCGCCATCGTCACATCCCTCCCGCGGAGTCGCCCGCGACCTGCCGACTGCCCTCGGGCAGCACGTCGCCGGCGGCACCACGACCGAGGCCGCGGTTGCGCACCAGCTGCTCGAACTCGGTGAGCTCCTGCGCGAGATCGCGGGCCTGAGCGTGCTCGATCTCACCGGCGAGCACGAGTCGGGCCAGGTCCTGATCGAGTGTGTGCATGCCGATCGAGTTGCCGGCCTGCAGCGCCGTGCGCATCTGGTGCGTCTTGCCCGCGCGGATGAGGGCCTGAATCGCGGGCGTCGAGAACATCACCTCGGTCGCGACCGTCCGCCCCCGACCGCCCGATCGCCGGATGAGCGTCTGCACGACCACTGCGCGGAGCGTCGCCGCCAACTGCGTGCGCACCTGCGCCTGCTGGTGCGCGGGATACACGTCGATGATGCGGTCGATCGTCTGCGAGGCATCCTGCGTGTGCAGCGTCGCGAAGACGAGGTGGCCCGTCTCGGCGGCGGTCAGCGCCGTCGAGATCGTCTCGAGGTCGCGCATCTCGCCGACGAGGATGATGTCGGGGTCTTGACGGAGCGCGTGCTTGAGCGCGTCGGAGAAGCTGTGTGTGTCGGCGCCGACCTCGCGCTGGTTGATGATGCCGCGCTTGTGGTGGTGCAGGAACTCGATCGGGTCCTCGACCGTGACGATGTGCGCCGCACGGCTCGCATTCGCCTTATCGATGAGCGCCGCGAGGGTCGTCGACTTGCCCGAACCGGTCGGACCGCACACGAGCACGAGCCCGCGCGGAAGATGGGCGAGGTCGACGAGCTCGGGCGGCAGACCGAGCTGCGCCACCGACTTGATCTCGGTCGGGATGATGCGCATCGCAGCGCCGAGCCCGCGCTGGTCTTGGAAGATGTTGACGCGGAATCGCGCCACGTCGCCGACCGCGTAGGCGAGGTCGAGTTCGAGGTCTCGCTCGAACGCCTCGAGCATCTCAGCCGGCACGAAGCTCTCGATGACCCGACGGATCCGCTCCTTGGTCCACTTCGTCGTGCCGGCGACCGACTTGAGCTCGCCGTCGACGCGCACCACCGGTGTCGACTCGGCGACGAGGTGCAGGTCGGATGCCCCGAGAGAGAGCACCGCCCGGATCGACGCGACGAACTCGGGGTCGATGTTCGGGTTCTGGCGACGCAGCACCTCGTCGACCTCGGGCGCCCGCGCGGCGACGGCGTTGTGCGACTCGACGCTCGGGGCGACGGGCTGCGCCGCATAGGCGTGCGCGCGCCGTGCGCCGAGCGCGTCCGGTGCGGCGGCATTCTGCACGAGCGGGGCTGTCGGCCCGTTGTGCGGGGCGGGAGCGGAAGCCGTCGACGCTGCGGGGGGCGCGGGCGCCGTCGGAGCGGCTTGCGGCTCGATGACGGCGGTCCCGAAGATCTCCGCCACGGTGCGATCGACGTCGTCCTGCGATGACACGACGTGCACGCCCGCCGGCGCGCGCGTCGAGGCATCCGTCTTCACCGCGGGCGCCGCGTGCGGAAGCGTGATGCCGGGCACACCGTCGAGGAACGACCGGAGGTCGGCGTCCACCTCGCGTCCGCCGAACAGGTCGTCGAAACGCGAACTTGCGCTGGGGTTGAAATGACCTCGGTCATCGGTCACGGCGTCCTTCTTTCTCTCTCCCCCAGGTGCCTTTCCCCCAGATCTCTGTGCCCCAGATCTCTGTGCCCCACTGCTCTGTCCGGCGCTCCGCAGCGCCGGTGTCCGTGTGACCGCTAGAGGGTGACACGCAGAATCTCCTCGATCGACGTGTGCCCGAGCAGCACCTTCGCCCACCCGTCCCCGCGAAGGCGGGTCATGCCGGTGGCCTCTGCGTACCGAGCGATCTCAGCCGCGGGAGCGTTGCGTGACGCGAGTCGCTCGATCTCGTCGTCGACGCCCATCACCTCGTGCAGCGCGATGCGCCCCCGATACCCCGTGTTCGAGCATTGCGGGCATCCCACGGGTCGATGCACGAGCGGCAGCTCTCCCGTGATGGGCAGCCCGAGGACGCGCAGCTCGGTCTCGGTCGCCTGCACCTCTTCTTTGCAGCGGCCGCAGAGCCGCCGCGCGAGTCGCTGCGCGACGACGGAGTCGAGCGCCGACCCCACGAGGAACGGCTCGACGCCCATCTCGATGAGACGGGTCACCGAGCTGGGCGCGTCGTTGGTGTGCAGCGTGGAGAGCACGAGGTGACCGGTCAGCGACGACTCGATCGCGATCTTCGCGGTCTCCTCGTCGCGGATCTCACCGATCAGGATGACGTCGGGGTCGGAACGCAGGATGGAGCGCAGCGCCGCGGCGAAGGTCATGCCCGCCTTGGTGTTCACCTGCACCTGGTTGATCCCGGGCATCCGATACTCGACCGGGTCTTCGACCGTGATGACGTTGACCGTCGGCTTCGAGATGGTCGCGAGGGTCGTGTAGAGCGTCGTCGACTTTCCGGAGCCGGTCGGACCGGTCACGAGAATCATCCCGTACGGCTTCGAGAAGCTCTCGGAGAAGACCCCCATGTTGCGCTCGAGCATGTTGAGGTCGGCCAGCTGCAGGCTCGCCACCGGCGAGTCGAGCACACGGGCGACGACCTTCTCCCCCCACACCGTCGGCAGCGTCGCGACGCGGAGGTCGACCGTGCGACCGGAGTGCGACACCGAGATGCGACCGTCCTGCGGTCGGCGCCGCTCGCCGATGTCGAGCTCGGCCATGACCTTCAGGCGGCTGATCACGCCGGGGATCATCGAACGGGGCACGCGCTGCACGGTCGTGAGCACACCGTCGATGCGGTAGCGCACCCGCAGGTCGTCGCGGCCGGGCTCGATGTGGATGTCGGATGCCCGGTCGGTGATCGCCTGGCTGATGATGAGGTTCACGAAACGGATGATCGGGGCTTCGTCGGTGCCCTGGTCGCCGACGTCCTGCGTCCACGGGTCGGACTCGGCCTCGGGTGCCGCGAACGCCGACGTCAGCTCTTCGACCTCGGAGTCGACGCGGTGATAACGGTCGATCGCCGCCAGGATGGCCTCGGGCTCGGCCACGACCGACACGATCGGAGCCCGCACCATCGCGGCGACGTCGTCGAGCACGACCACGTTCTGTGGGTCTGCCAGGGCGACCACGATGCGATCGCCCGCGCGCGAGATCGGAAGAACGATGCTTCGCCGAGCCATCGAGTCGGGGACGAGCGCCACGACCGACGCGTCAACGGCGAACTCGGTGAGGTCGACGTACGCAAGACCGAGTCGCGCCGCGAGCGCGACGGCCCGTTCGCGCGGGGTGGCGGGCTCCGGTGCGGGCAGCGGGTCGGGCTCGGGATGTTCGCTGAATTGCGTGTCGCTTGAGACGCTGTCACGGGGACTCTGTTGCGTGGCATCCACGGCGGCAACCGTCTCGCCGCTCATACGGAGCAATTCTTCGGCGTCTTCAGCCTGCCGCGTCGTCGAAGCGAACGACGCCAACCAGTCGATGGCGCCGTCATCGCCCGCACCGTGAGATGAATCGGCAGTCTCTTCTTCGACGGTGTGAACTGTGGCGGGTGCCTCCTGCAGCACCGCCTCGGTCACCACCGGCGCCGCCTGCGTAGTCGAGCGATCTTCTACCACCGGTTCCGGCGTTCCGTCTCCCTCGCTTTGCGGGACGGAACGAATGCGGGTTCTCCGCGGCAGGGGGGCAAGAGGCTCCGCTTTGGGCGCGGTCGCACCGTTCGACGGCGTGCCGATGGATGCCGGGCGATGAGGCGCCGGAAGGTCGAGCGCTAGCCCCGAGCCGGTGAGCAATGCCTGCCAGATGGCGTCATCGGCCGGGCCGTCTTCACGCAGGCCACCAGGCGCCTCGCTCAGCATGGCAGCACACCGATCTCTCTGGAGAGGTGAGTTGCGCCGCGGCGGGCCCTCCCTGCCGGTGCGCAGAAAGCATCGCTGAACATCGACGTGCCTTTCGATCTGCGAACACGGCACTCGGCACCGCACACGATCCGGGGGGTCTCGTGTCTCGAAGGGCAACCTACCGGGGGGATAGGAGAGCACCTGCACCGAGGTGAGGGAACTGCTGAGGCCCGCCGCGAGGCTCGCCTCCAGCAGTAATCATGAGAGATTTCTCATGTCGGTGTCAACATGAAACGCAGGACTCATGTTGCTGATGTGTAACAACTGTGTCCGACTCGCCCCGCCTCACACATCGAGCACGTCCAGCCACACCGAGACGACCCCCTCTGTGCCGATCCCCTCGGCCTCACGCACGGCGCGCTTCAGCGGCAGCACGTAGGCGCCCTGCGCGGCATCCGGAAAGATCGACGTGCGCCACGTGGACAGCCCGATGCGCGCTTCGACCCTGACCGACCCAAAGCCGCGGCGCGGTCGCGGGATCTCGGCGATCTCTGCGCTCAGCGGTGCGGGCAGTGCGACGAAGATCCACTCCTGCTCGCGCGACTGCCAGCGGAAGATCTCGCCCTCGAATTCGATCTGCACGCGGCAAGCGTAGCGCTGGTTGTGTCATATGTATGTGCGAGTTTTTATCGCCATTACTCTTGCCGCTGTAGGATTAATGCACTATTTTGGGAGGTAAGAAATCCCGTGCGTGCCTACCGTTTCTCGGGATCCGACCCTTCGGAGTACCCGGAGCGGGGGTGGATGGTGCACGCGCAAGACTCACATCAGGCAGACGGCCAGTGGCCCGTTCTCGACGCCCTCGTCGACCGCGTGCTCGATGCCCGGCGACAGATCGCCGCCGCCCAGGCCGCCGAGGCGCAACTGCTCGCCGAAGCCGTCACCATCATCGCCGACCGCACCGACACTCTCCGCCAGCACGCCTCGCAGGCCGGTCGCACCTACACCTCGACGGGCGACCTGCCCCTGCGCGAAGTTTCGCTCGAACTCGGCGCCGCCATGCGCGTCTCCGACCGCACGGTGCAGGCGCGCATCTCTGACGCCCACGCCCTCACCACCGACTTTCCCGCCACCTTCGCCGCCCTCTCGACGGGCCAGATCGACGCCGGGCACGCCTGGGCGATCGTCCGCTCGGGCATCGGCCTCACCGACGAGGTGCGCAGCCGCTACGAACGACTGGCCCTGGATGCCGCGGCCACCGAATCGACCACCCGCACCGCCCAGGCGGCCAAGGCGATCGCCGCCGCCCTCTGCCCCGAGGCCTTCGCCGACCGCGCCAGCGCGGCGGCCGACGAGCGCGACGTGCGCCTCTACGACCTCGACGAGGGCATGGTGCGCCTGATCGCCGACCTGCCCGCTCCCCTCGGGCAGGCGATCTACGACCTGCTCACCTCGCAGGCTCGCGCGGTGCTCGCGACCGACCAGACCCCCGACTCCCCCATCGACCCCGCCGACGGGGGCGCAGGCCCCGACCCCGCCGGCGACAGCGCCGGTCTCGACCCCGCCGAGGATCCCGACACCGACACGCTGCGACTCGAGACCGGGCCACGCGCGGCGGCCGAGCCCCGAACCGGTGCCACCGACGCGCGCACGCTCGCGCAAGTGCGCGCCGGCCTCTTCTGCGAACTGCTGCTCACCGGCATCCCTTCCTCGTGCGGTGACGACGACCTGTTCGCCCACATCACCGCGCAGATCCAGGTCACCGTGCCAGCACTCACCCTCGCCGGCGACCCGTCCGGCGGGCCCGCGTTGCTCACCGGCCACGGACCCATCGACCCCGACATCGCCCGCCGCCTCGCAGGCCTCGCCCCGGGGTGGGACAGGGTGTTCACCGATCCCTACTCGGGTGAAGTGCTCGCCGTCGACCGCTACCGGCCCAGCGCCCAGATCAAGCGCTACCTCGCCGCCCGAGACGAGCGCTGCCGCGCGCCCGCCTGCACCCGGCCCGTGCACCGTTGCGACTGCGACCACACGGTCGCCGCGGCCGACGGCGGGCCCACCGAGGCAGAGAACCTCGCCCACTTCTGCCGGCGACATCACACCGACAAACACCAGACCGCGTGGCGCGTGCGACAGCTCGGCCGCGGCATCATCGAATGGATCGGCCCCACCGGGCGCCGCTATGCCGACCGGCCACCCGCCGTCGTGCGGTTCGTCCCCCTGATCGATGACTCCCCGCCACCGTTCTGACGCCTCCCGCGACCACGCAGAACGACCTCAGCCCCTCCCACGGCCTACGGCTGGATGAGCGGCGCACGACACCACCGCCCCCACCGCCCCACCCGGGCACGACGAAGGGGGCCGGGTATGCTCCCCCGGCCCCCTCTGTGCCCCGCGGCGGGGCGAATGCGTCAGGCGTTCGTCTTGCGACGGGCTCCCTTCGCGGCCTTGACGGTCGTCACGGTGCCGGTGACGGCATCGCTGGCGACCTCGGCGCCCTTACGGGCGGCCCGCACCTCGTCGAACGAGGTGCCGTAGTACGCCGCTTCCATGAGCGTCTCCATGTCGGCGATCATCGGCATGCGCGGGTTCGCCGGCGCGCACTGGTCGCCGTAGGCGGCCATCGCGAGGTCGTGCAGACCCGAGATGAACGTCGCCTCGTCGACGCCCTGCGCCTGGAACGACCGCTCGATGCCGACCTTGTCGCGCAGCTCCTCCACTGCCCGTGCGTAGCTCTCCACGCCCTCTTCGGGGGTCGAGGCCGGCAGACCCAGGTGCTTCGCGATCTCTTGGAACCGCTCGGGCGCGATGTAGCGCTCGTACTTCGGCCACGCGTTCAGCTTCGTCGGCACCTGGCCGTTGTAGCGGATCACGTGCGGCAGATACACCGCGTTCGTGCGGCCGTGCACCAGGTGGTACGTCGCACCGGTGACGTGCGCCATCGCGTGCACGATCCCGAGGAACGAGTTGCCGAACGCCATACCCGAGATGGATGCCGCGTTGTGCATCTTCTCGCGGGCCTTGATGTCGTCGGCATCCGTCGACCCGGGCTGGGCCTTCGTGCTGCGCTCGATGTTCTCGAAGATCAGCTTGATCGCGTGCAGGCACAGGCCGTCGGTGTAGTCGTTCGCGTACACCGAGACGAACGCCTCGGTGGCGTGAGTCAGCGCGTCGAAGCCGGCATCGGCGACCAGGAATCCCGGCAGCACACGCGTGAACTCGGGGTCGATGATCGCGACCGACGGGGTCAGCGCGTAGTCGGCGAGCGGGTACTTCATGCCCGTCTCGTCATCGGTGATGACCGCGAAGGGAGTCATCTCGCTGCCGGTGCCCGACGTCGTCGGAATGCAGACGAGCTTCGCAAGCTTGCCGAGCTCGGGGAACTTGAACGCGCGCTTGCGCACGTCGAAGAACTTCTCGCGCATGTCGGAGAACTCGATCTCGGGGTGCTCGTAGAGCAGCCACATGACCTTCGAGGCATCCATCGGCGATCCACCGCCGAGCGCGACGATCGTGTCGGGCTGGAACTGGCGCATGAGCTCCGCGCCGGCCTTCACCTCCGAGACCTTGGGCTCGGGGCGCACCGTGTTGATCAGCTGCACCTGCACGCGGTTGTCGCGCCGGTTCAGCACGTCCATGATCTTGTCGACGTAGCCGAGCTTCGTCATCGTCTCGTCGGTGACGATCGTGACGCGCTCCACCCCGCGCATGTCGGAGAGGTAGCGCACGGCGTTCGGCTCGAAGTAGGTCTTCGCCGGAACCTTGAACCACTGCAGGTTGTTGTTGCGACGACCGATGCGCTTGACGTTCAAGAGGTTCACCGCCGAGACGTTGTTGGAGACCGAGTTGTGACCGTACGAGCCGCAGCCGAGGGTCAGGGAGGGCATGAAGGCGTTGTAGATGTCGCCGATGCCACCGAGCGCCGACGGGCTGTTCTCGATGATGCGGACGGCCTTGACGACCTTGCCGAACTCGGCGATGACGTCTTGGTCGTTGGAGTGGATGGCACCCGAGTGGCCGAGGCCGTCGAAGTCGACCATCTGGCGGGCCAGGTCGATGCCTTCGGCAGGGCTCGAGGCGCGCAGCACCGCGAGGACCGGGGCGAGCTTCTCGCGCGTCAGGGGCTCCTGCGGGCCGACGCTCGCGACGTCGGCGAGGATGATCGAGGTGTTCTCGGGCACCGTGAAGCCGGCGTGCTCGGCGATCCACTGCGGGCTCTGGCCGACGACGGCGGGGTTCAGCTTCGCGCCGGCGCAGTTCTCGCTGTCGGCGGTGACGCCGAAGATGAACTCCTCGAGCATGCGCTTCTCGTCCGCCGACGCGCGGTAGGCGTGCAGGCGCTCGAACTCGGCGAGCGCCTCGGCGGCGATCGGCTCGTCGAGGATGACGGCCTGCTCGCTCGCGCACACCATGCCCATGTCGAACGACTTCGACAGCACGATGTCGTTGACGGCGCGACCCACCTTCGCGGTGCGCTCGATGAACGCGGGCACGTTGCCGGCGCCGACGCCGAGGGCGGGCTTGCCGCACGAGTACGCGGCGCGCACCATGGCGTTGCCACCGGTGGCGAGGATGAGCGCGACACCGGGGTGGTTCATGAGTTCGCCGGATGCCTCCATCGACGGCTCCTCGATCCACTGGATGCAGTTGGCGGGGGCGCCGGCGGCGACGGCCGCGTCGCGCACGATCTTCGCCGCGGCGACGGAGCAGTTCTGCGCCGACGGGTGGAAGCCGAAGACGATGGGGTTGCGGGTCTTCAGCGCGATGAGCGACTTGAAGATCGCGGTCGAGGTGGGGTTCGTGACCGGGGTGAGGGCGCAGATGACGCCCACCGGGTCGGCGATCTCGGTGATACCGGTGATCTCGTCGTGGCTGATGACCCCGACGGTCTTCTGGTTGATGATCGAGTTCGTCACGTGCTCGCACGCGAACATGTTCTTCACGGCCTTGTCTTCGAACAGGCCTCGGTGGGTCTCTTCGACGGCCATCGTGGCCAGATCGCCGTGGTGGTGGAGGGCTGCGACCGACGCCTTCTTGACGATGTGGTCGACCTGCTCCTGCGTGAAGGATGCGTATTCGGCGAGCGCTTCTTGTGCGCCTTCGACCAGAGCATCGATCGAGGTGGACATAGTGGGGTTCTCCTACCCGGCGCGGACGCTCTGTCCGCGTCATTGCTTCCGGGTCCGAGAGCTCTCGGGCCTGTCTGGAATCCAGTATGCCATATGTGGTCTGACCACACAAGCGACGGATGCCCCGCGTGAAGGCGCGCAGTAGGCTCCGAGCATGTCGAATCCTGTTGCCGACAACGGTCGTGTCGTGACCGACATCGACACTCTGGTGGTCGGCGGGGGCATCGCGGGACTCACCGCCGCGCGACTCCTGCAGGGGGCCGGGCAGCGGGTCATCGTGCTGGAGGCGCGGGATCGCGTCGGCGGCCGCGTCTTCACCGATCGCTCGGACGGGTACGTCACCGACCGCGGGGCGTCGTGGATCCACGGCATCGCGGACAGCCCCGTCGCCGCCGCAGCGGCGGCGTTCGGCATGCCGACGGTGGAATTCACTGTCGGCGGCTATCAACCCGACAGTCGCCCGATCGCGCACTACTCCCCCGCAGGCATCCGGCTCACGGGCGCCGAGGCCGCGCGGTACGTGGCCGACATCCACGCAGTCGACGCAGCGCTGGCGGGGATCATCGCCGCCTCGAGCGCCGACGCGTCGTACCGCGACGTCACCGAGGCGGCTCTCGCCGAGGTGTCGGCCGACCAGGGGTGGGAGGGCGACCGCGCGCAGCGCGTGCGGGAGTACCTCGAGCACCGCAGCGAAGAGCAGTACGGCGCCTGGATCGGCGATCTCGCGGCGCACGGACTCGACGACGACCAGATCGACGGCGACGAAGTGGTGTTCCCCGAGGGCTATGGCGCGCTCGCGTCGGGGCTCGCCAAGGGCCTCGATGTACGGCTCGCTCACGTCGTATCGCGGGTCGTCTGGGACGCCGACGGAGTGACGGTCGACACGTCTCACGGAACGTTCACTGCTCGCGATGTCGTGGTCACCGTGCCGGTCGGCGTGCTGCAGTCGGATGCCTTCATGATCGATCCCCCGCTGCCCGAGCCGGTCGCGGGGGCACTCTCACGACTCACGATGAACGCGTTCGAAAAGGTCTTTCTGCGGTTCGACGAGGCGTTCTGGGACGAGGGCGTCTACGCGATCCGCCAGCAGGGGCCGGAGAGCGTGTGGTGGCACTCCTGGTACGACCTGACGCCGCTGCACGACGCCCCCACCCTGCTGACGTTCGCGGCGGGACCGGCCGCCGTGGCGACGCGCGACTGGACGGATGCCGAGGTCGTGGCATCCATCATGGTGCAGCTGCGGCGCCTCTACGGCGACGGCATTCCCGAACCCCTCGCCGTGCAGCGCACGGCCTGGCAGGACGACCCCTTCGCGCGCGGGTCGTATGCGTACATGACGCTCGGTTCGACCACCTCCGACCACGACGCGCTCGCGACACCCATCGGCGGGGTGCTGCACCTCGCGGGCGAGGCGACGTGGACCGACGACCCGGCGACCGTGACGGCCGCCCTGTGCTCCGGGCACCGGGCCGCCGAGCGAGTGCTCGGGCGGCCTGTACCGATCAGCGGGGCGTGGCGGACGGCGGGGCGACGTGCGGGCGATTAATCACGGATGCCTCGCCGCGCGTCGGCGCGCCGGCGCACGCACACTGGTGTCGTGGCATCCGTTCCCGTGTACTACTTCTCGTCGGTGTCGAACCTCACCGGCCGGTTCGCGGAGCACCTCGCCGAGCGCACCGGTCGCGCCGTGTTCAACCTCGCCGACTCGGCCGTGCGGCGCGGCGAGACCGATGGGCCGTGGGTGCTGCTGACCCCGTCGTACAAGGCCGGGAACGCCGACGAAGTGACGCTGCCCGCCCCGGTGAAGGCGTTCCTGCGCTCCCCCGCGAACCGGCGGTCTCTGGTCGGCATCATCGGGTCGGGGAACCGCAATTTCGGCGAGTACTACCAGGCCGCCGCGCGCGAGCTCGCCGCCGCGTCGGGCCGGCCGGTGCTGTTCGAGTTCGAGCTCTCGGGAACCCCCGAAGACGTGGCGCGGTGCGCAGAGATCCTCGCCGCGCTCGATGCGGCGCTGACGCGCTGACGCGCCGAATCGCTGACGCCCCTGACGCGCTGACGTCCTGCTCAGTGGTGCGTGGGGCCCGTTTCGTCGTCGAGCGCGGCGAGCACGAGGCCCGCGATCTCGCCGAGGGCGTCGAGGCGAGATGCGCCGAGGGTCTCGACGACGTAGCGCTGCACGAGCGCGTCGTTGACCTCTCGTGCGCGCCCGAGCACGTCGCGGCCGACGGCGGTGATCTGCACCATCGACGCGCGCCCGTCGTCGTCGCACCCCGCCCGGTCGACCAGCCCGCGCTGCTGCATGCGGCGCAGTTGGTGCGAGAGGCGACTCTTCTCCCACTCGAGGCCGCAGCGCAGTTCCATCGCGCGCACCGAGGTGGCGCTCGACTCGGCGAGCGCGCACAGCACCTCGAAATCCGACTCCGAGAGTCCGGTCTGCTGCGTCAGCTCGCGGCTCATCAGCGCGGCGAGCCGCGCACGCATGCGCTGGTACTGCTGCCATGAGGCGGCGGTACCGGGAGCGAGGGTCGAGGCATCCATGATCCGATGATAGATGACATATCAACCAAAGTGGGTATAGTGGTTGACGTGTCAACCACGCTTAACCCCTACCGAGAGATCACCGTGACCACGATCGCCGTTTTGGGCGCCGGGCGAGTCGGCTCTGCGATCGCGCGGACCGCGATGGATGCCGGGTTCGAGGTGAACCTCGCCGCCTCCGGCCCCGCCGAAGACATCGCATTGCTCGCCGAGATCGTGACGCCGGGCGCCCGCGCGATGACCGCCGCCGACGCGGTACAAGGCGCCGACATCGTCGTCGTGGCGGTGCCGCTGCACAAGCACCGCACGATCGATCCGACGGGCCTTCGCGGCAAGATCGTCGTCGACGCCATGAACTACTGGGCCGCCGTCGACGGCGCGATCGACCAGTTCGACGCCGACCCGCGCACGAGCAGCGAGATCGTCGCCGAGCACTTCGCGGGCGCCCGGGTCGTCAAGGCCTTCAACCACATCGGCTATCACGACCTCGAAGAGCACCGCCTGCCGCGCGGCGCGACCGGCCGGCGCGCGCTGGCCGTGGCCTCCGACGACCGCGCGGCCGCCGGCGAGATCGCACAGGTGATCGAGCGCATCGGCTTCGACGCGCTCGACGCCGGGCCGCTCGTCGCGGGCGCCGCACTCGAGCCCGGTACCGAGATCTTCTCCGGCGCGTTCGACGCCGAAGCGCTGCAGCACCGCCTCGACGAGGCCGCTGCCCTGGCATCCACCCCCACCCTCCCCTGATCCCCCTCCACAACGAAAGAGCATTCCCATGGAAATCGGCGCCTACAGCTTCGGCGACACCCCCCGCACCCCCGACGGAGAGCTCGGCTCGACGTCCGACGCGATCCGCAACCTGTTCGACGCGATCGTGCACGCCGACAAGGTCGGCCTCGACTACTTCGCCGTCGGCGAGCACCACACCCTCGAAATGCCGGCCTCGTCGCCCGGCGCGCTGATCAACGCCGCCGCCGCCGCGACCTCGCAGATCACGCTCGGCAGCGGTGTCGCCGTCATCAGCACCGACGATCCGGTGCGCCTGTACCAGCAGTTCGCCACGGCCGACGCCGTCTCGGGCGGCGGTCGCATCGAGATCACCGCCGGCCGCGGATCGTCGGTCGAGTCGTTCCCCCTCTTCGGCTACGATCTGCGCGACTACGAGCGCCTCTTCGAAGAGAAGCTCGACCTGCTCACCACGATCAACCGCGGCTCACCGGTCACCTGGTCGGGCTCGGTGCGCTCCGCCCTCGACGAACTCGACGTGGTGCCCCGCCCCGTGCACGGACGCCTGCCGATCTGGGTGGGCACGGGCGGCAGCGCGCCCTCGTCGGTGCGCGCCGGGCGGCTCGGACTGCCCGTGTCGTACGGCATCATCGGCGGCGCACCGCACCGGTTCGCGCCCCTCGCCGAGCTCTACCGTCGCACCGCCGCACAGGCCGGGCACACCGGCGACGACATCAAGGTGTCGGTCGCGGCACTCGGTATGGTCGCGCCCACCAAGCAAGAGGCGCTCGACCGCTTCTACCCCGGCTGGCTCGCGATGAACGCCGAGATGGCGGCCCGGCGCGGCTGGCCGGCGCCCGACGACGAGGCCTTCCTCGCGCAGGCGCACGCGCCCGGCGCGTACTACGTCGGGGACCCCGACGACGTCGCCGAGCGCATCGCGCACCTGCACGGCTACATGGGCCACATGCGCCACTTCTTGCAGATGGACTTCGGCGGTCTACCGCAAGACACGCTGCTCGAATCGATCACCCTGCTGGCGACCGAGGTCAAGCCGCGCGTCGAGCGTCTGCTCGCGAAGAAGTAGGAACGATCAGGGGCGCAGCAGCAGCTTTCCCACGCGGCCGGGCTCGAAGTTCGCCCGCACCGCGAGGGAGGCCTCGTCGAAGGAGTGCACGGCGGCGACCGGCAGCGTGACCGAGCCGTCGCCCACACCCCGGATGACTTCCCCGATGAGCGCGGCGCGGGCCGAGGCATCCATGGCGCGGCTCACCTTGCTGCCCCAGAACCCCTTGACGGTGACCTGGCGGAAGATGACGCTCCCCGACGACAGCGACATCGTGGGCGAGGCCATCGCCCCGAAGACGACCAGGGTGCCGTCGTCGGCGAGAAGCGAGAGCACGTCGTCGCTCGCTGAACCGCCGACCGAGTCGACACCGGCGACGATCGGGGCGCCGCCGGTGATCTCGATCACGCGGTCGCGCCACGCGTCGTCGTCGGTCGCGACGACACCCGAGATGCCCGCCTCGGCGAGCTCTGCGATACCCTCGGCGCGGCGCACGAGACCGAGCACGTGAACTCCGCGCGCGGCGGCGAACTGCGCGACGAGTCGCCCGACGGCGCCGTTCGCGGCGTTCTGCGCGATCCACTGGCCGGGCGCCACGTCGAGGTATTCGAGCAGGCTCAGCGCGCTGAACGGCATGGAGATGAGCTGCGCCGCAGCCTCATCGTCGATCCCGTCGGGAACGGGCACGAGCGCCGCGGCCGGGGCGACGAAGTACTCCGCCCACACGCCGAAGGTGCCGCCCGTGACGACGCGCTGGCCGGGCTGCAGGGTCGTGACACCCTCGCCCACGGCATCCACCACACCGACCGCCTCGGTGCCCGAACGGGCGGGCAGCTCGGGCTTGAAGCCGTACGTGCCGCGGATCGTCCAGAGATCGTGGTTGTGGATCGACGCGAGCACCGTGCGCACGCGCACCTCACCGGGGCCGGGTTCGGGGGTCTCGACGTCGGCGACGTGCAGAACCTCGGCCGGGTCGCCGAACGTGTCGTGGATGAGTGCGCGCATGAGGGTGGCTTCTTTCTGGGAGGGGTGGTCTCGGTGCGGGTGTTCTCGGCGGAGGTGGCTCAGACGAGCAGGCCGATGACGATCGCGGCGACGGAGAGGAGGGGCAGGAAACCCTGCGTCACCGCCGCGCGGCGCTTGTCAGGCGAGCTCACGAAGAGCACGAGGGCCGCCGCGAGCATGGAGCCGGTTCCGGTGAGGGCGAGCGTCAGCCCGACGGCGGGGGCGCCCGCGGCGGTGACGATCACGCCGAGCAGCGCCGCGGTCGCGAGGAAGAGGTTGTAGAACCCCTGGTTGAACGCGAAGGCGCGGGTGGCCTCGCGCTCCGCATCGGGCACGCCGAACGTCTTGCGGGCCTGCGGGCCGTCCCAAGCGAGCGACTCCATCCAGAAGATGTAGATGTGCAGCAGTGCGGCGAGCACGGTGAACACGAGTCCGACGGCGATCATTGAGGCTCCTCGAGGCGGGTGGTGGACGGCGGGCGCTGGTAAGCGTAACGACCGTTCTAATATATACTGGAACGGTCGTTACGCAAACAGGAGGCCGAGATGGGACGCACGCGCACCTTCGATGAGACGGATGCCGCGCGCTCCGCGCTCGAGGCGTTCTGGGATCACGGACTCGAGGGCACGGCGATCCCCGACCTCGAGAAGGCGACCGGGCTCAGCCGGTCGAGCATCTACCACAGCTTCGGCAGCAAACGCGGGCTCTTCGACGCCGCCGTCGACACCTACCTCGACCAGATCGTGCGGCCCCGGCTCGCTCCCCTGCAGGCCGAGCACGTGGCATCCGACGCCCTCGCCACGTACCTGCGCGGCTTGCGCGCGGCGATGGCCGACCCCGCACTCCCTCTGGCGGCGCACGGATGCCTGCTGCTCAACACCGCGACCTCCCCCGTCGCCCCGGGCGACGCCCTCGGCGAGGTCGTGCGCGACTACCGCCGCGAACTGGCCGACGCCGTGTCGCGGGGCGTCGCGGCGGCCCGCCCCGACCTCGACGACGGCGCGGCGGCGACTCTCGCGACCGCCTGCACCGCCCACGTGGTCGCCGCGATGACCCTCGTGCGGCTCGACCCCGAAGGGGCGCTCGCCCTGCTCGACAACGCGCTCGCGTTACTCGGTGAAGAGCGCGCGCTGGTCATCCCCGCGACCGCGTGAGTCCGGCGCGCCGCGCCGGTGGCCTCCGAGGGTACGGTCATGGCAGGAGGGAGATACGCGTGAACGACACGACCCCCGCCCATCCGCCCGTTTGTGGCGGCGGTGCCCGACGAGGCGATCGACGACCTGAAGGCCCGGCTCGCCCGCACCCGGTGGCCCGATCCCGAAACGGTCTCGGATTGGTCGCAGGGCGTTCGCTCCGACAACCTCCGTCGCCTGCTGCAGAGGTGGGAGCACGACTACGACTGGCGCGACTTCGAGAGTCGGCTCAACGCCCACCCGCAGTTCCTGACCGAGATCGACGGGGTCGACATCCACTTCGTCCACGTCCGCTCGCCGCACACCGACGCGCTGCCGCTGATCCTCACTCACGGCTGGCCGAGCTCGGTCATCGATTTTTTGCGGCTCATCGGTCCGCTCACCGACCCGGTCGCCTACGGCGGTTCGGCCGATGACGCGTTCGACGTCGTGATCCCGTCGCTCCCCGGATTCGGGTTCTCCGGAAAGCCCACCGAGACGGGGTGGACCGTCGGTCGCATCGCGGATGCCTGGGTCGAGCTCATGCACCGACTCGGCTACCGGTGGTCCTGGGCCGCGCAGGGCGGCGATTGGGGCGGCGCCGTGACCAGCGCGCTCGGCGAGAAGCGGCCCGACGGGCTCGTGGGCGTGCACCTCAACACGCCGTACGCGTTCCCGCAGACGCCACCCGCGCACCTCTCGCCGGCCGAGCAGCACGCCATGGACACGCTCGCCTTCTACAGCGGACCGCTCGGCGGGTCGAACCACCTGCAGGGTACGAAGCCCCAGACGCCCGGCTTCGCGCTGGCCGACTCACCGGCCGGCCGGGCGGCGTGGATCTACGAGAAGTTCCAGTCGAAGACCGACAATCGCGGCCTCGCCGAAGACGCGATCCCGGTCGACGAAATGCTCGACAAGATCTCGCTGTACTGGTTCACCAACACGGCCGCATCGTCGGCGCGGATCTACTAGGAGAACCGCACCGCCACCATGGCCGGCCCCCGATTGTCGCTGCCCGTCGCCGTGACGGTGTTCCCGCGTGACATCCCCCTTCTCCCCCGCACCTGGATCGAGGATGCCTACAGCAACCTCATCCACTACGGCGAAGCCGAGGCGGGCGGGCACTTCGCCGCATTCGAGCAGCCGCAGATCCTCGTCGACGAGATCCGGACGGGCCTGCGCAGCGTTCGGAAGGGCGCCTGACGGGGCCCGGTGGGCGCGCTGCGCTGACGACGCGCGCCCACCGGGACGTCGGCCGACCTCAGGCGTGCCGTGCGGCGCGGCGGATCAGCAGCGCTCCGACGATGCTGGCGACGAGGGCGATGACCGCCATGCCGATCATCACCGCGCCGAACCCGTCGCGGTACGCGGCCGTGGCGATGTCGAAGACGGCGGCATCGGGACGCACCCCGTCTTTCGCGTAGGTGCCGACGCTCGCGAGTGCCGAGCTGACCGCGGCATCCGTCATGCCCGTCGCGTGCAGGCGCGAGGTGATGCCCGCGATCGTCACCTGGGTGACCACGACGGTCGAGACCGCGGTGCCGAGCGAGTAGAAGAGCTGCCCGAACGTCGTGCGCGAGCTGGTGACGGGGGGCCGTAGAACTCCGCGGGCGCTTCGCCGAGCACGAGGGTGCCGTAGGGCAGTGCGGCGGCGGTGAGACCGAGGGCGACGAGGATGCCTGCGGGCACGAACGCGAGCGGGGTCGTGGCATCGCGCACGAAGAAGGCGAGGGTGAAGCCGGCCGCCGTGAGCAGGGCGCCCAGCAGCAGCGAACGCTGTGCGGTCATGCCGCGGGTCATGAGGCGGCCGAGCACGATGGCGCCGACGATCGAGGTGACCGAGACGGGAAGCTGCCAGATCGCGACCGAGCTGGGCGCGAGACCGAGCACGTACTGCCAGAGGTTCGAGAGCTGCAAGAAGGCGACCGCTCCCCCGGCGTTGAAGACGAACCCGGCGCACAGGGCGGCGAGAAAGAGCGGGCGGCGAAAGAGCGCGACGGGAAAGAAGGGGTGCGCGACGCGGGTCTGCGACCACACGAACGCACCGAGGAGCGCCAGTCCGAGAAGCATCGCGCCCCACGTGAGGGGGCTCGTCAGCGACGAGGCGAGCTGCGAGACCCCGTAGAGGAAGACGACCATGCCCGAGGCGAGCGCGAGCTGGCCCCAGATGTCGCGACGCTCGGTGACGCTCGGCGGCACGGCGGGCAGCAGCGCGAGCACGGCGGGAATGCTGAGCGCCGACAGCAGCGGCACGAGCATGAATGCGAACCGCCAGTCGACGCCGGCGAGCATGCCCCCCGAGAAGGTGAACAGCACGCTGGCGGCGCCCGAGCAGGCGGCGAAGGTGGCGACCGCGGCGGGCAGGCGCCCGGGCGCGGCGAGCACCTGGATGTAGGCGAACGCGGCCGCGTAGACCGCGCCGAGCCCGACGCCCGACACTGCCTCTCATCGGCGAGCGAGGGCAAGGGCACGGAGGGTCCACGACGACGACGCCGACTTGCGGTCGGAAGTCAAGTGGAAGGCATGGCATTGTGTGCACGGGTGAACGCCAACGACGACGCGCTCTCGTTGCTGGTCGAGCATCTTGGCGCGCGCCGCGACCAGGGCACGACCAGCCAGGAATAGGGATGGGATGGGGGTTTTCGGGCAGGTAGTCACCGCGGCTCCATGTCGTGAAACAGGAACGACCGCGGGTAACAGCGGTACTTTGTCGCGGTTGCATCAGATCCGCGGCATCACGTGCCCCAAGTCGTCATCTCGCCACCCTGGCCGGTTTCCCGCGGGTCTCGTGCGAGCGATCTAGTGAGAAGGATCGTAGCGGCCATTTGGGCCCACGTGCCACCTATTGGGAAACGCAAGGTGGTGTCAGACGGCGCGACTGGGCTATCGAGCGAGTCGACTGCGTACGTGAGCCACCTGAGCGGCGCTCAGTGGATCCCACGAGCTACCCCGAGGATGGTCCGGGAATCCTTCGCGGAGTACTCGCCGAACTGCCTTGCCGCCGTCCGTTCGATCGAGTTCGAGGGTGAGTTGGGCGACTGTCACTGTGTCGAACCCGCCGACGTTCGTGATCGGTTCAAGCAATGCGGACTCACGCGTAACAGTTCCCGACGATCGGGAGGCAACCCGGTTCCAGATCTCGTGCGCCCTGAGCACTTCCACTGCCTCGCTCTCGAGCGAGAGGGCATCGGCCCCCGTCTCGCACTCGGCCCACCGAACTTCGACGTCCAGCCATCGGATCGCGTCCTGAGCCCAAATCGACGCTCTCACGGGGTTGCCGGCTCGGACATCCTCGAGATGCTTCTCAACGAAGGCCGCATCTGCGAGTGCGCGGTCAAGCGCGGCTTCACCGAACCCGCTCACGGCGCCCTTGCCGCGGCGGTAGATCGAAAGACGTCCGCGGATACCCTGGCCCCTGCGCTCACCAGCCATTCCCACATAGACGATCAAGCCGTCTCGTTTGCGCATCTGATACACCCCGGGCACCAGTGGTGCGTGCGGTGCGGCGATCTCGAATGACTTCCAATCCGACCACATTGCGAGGGCGTCAACCGCTGCGTATGCAGCTACCCGATCAATCGTCACGGCACCATCATCGCGTGGGCCGCCGACAAGGACAGGAAGGGAACCCGGTGACACCGCGCCTGCGGCGTCGACCACGGGGAACTGATGATGCCCGCCAAGTGCCTTCAGCGCGCACTGCCCGCTTGCGGATCGCATCGAGGATGTCGATTCGCTGAAGTCGGTCCGTGCGGGAATCAGACGTCCCGTGAGTTGACGGATCCATAGGTCGATGCGTCGAAGTGATATATCGCATGAGAACGCTTTAATCTTTCCTGCCGCGTGCAATAGCGTAACGGTCAATCTGATCGCGAATTACTGGGGGCACGGTGCGGTTCAAGCGGATGACGGTGGCGGTTGCGGCTTCGATCGCGCTTGTGTTGGCGGGAGTTCTCCCCGCCAGCGCCGCCGATGAGGCTGAGTCGGGTAGCACGTCGAATGTCGTCGGCGACCCCGAGTACAACGTCCTCGGTGAGACGCCGACGCAGCCGGACGCTCGCGCGCGCATGTCGGTTGCCACGCCTACACGGATCACGTTCTCGGAGAACCCGGTCGGCACCTACGTGCAGAGCCTTTATGTGGCCACCCACGGCGTTCAATTCGGTCCGACTGCTTTCATCGCCACCGACGGAGCTAACCCCACCAGTCCGGTACTCAGCGGTTCTCCCCGATTCCAGGGAGACATCACGGGGACGTTCGTTAACGCCGACGGCCCGTTCACTGTTGATCACTTCAGCGTGGACATCGGCTACTTGGATGCCGCGAACGCGGTCTCGATCCGCGCATTCGACTCCCGCGGCCTGGAACTGGTCACCGTGCCGGTGAGTCTCACGGGCATCGTGACAGTGAACGTGACCCACCCGAATATCGCAGCGTTCCTCGTCTTCACATCCGGGTCCGAGCCTGCAGGCTGGGCGATCGACAACCTGACGTTCACTGCTCCCAGCGGCGACCCGTTGAATGATGCGGGTGCATATGTTGCCCTTGGTGACTCGTATCAGTCGGGAGAGGGCGCAAAGTACGGTCCTGACGGCGCTGAGTTGCCCTATATCAACGACACCGACACGGATACAAATCGCTGTCACCGATCGGTGTGGGCGTACCCGGCGCTGCTCGAGTCGCGCGGGCTCACTCCCGAGCTGAACTTCCGCGCTTGCTCGGGGGCGATCATGAGCGACTTGTCGGTTGGCTATTCTGCCGACCGCCCGCCATACGACGACGGTGTCGCCCAGCTCGACGCCCTGAGTGACGACACCGAGTTGGTGACGGTGGGCATCGTGGGCAACGACCTCAACTTCTCCGGCACGGTCGAGTCGTGCGTGAAGTACTCCATCGCGAACAACATCGACACGGAGAAGCAATACGACTACAGCTGCGCGACCAATCTTGGCTCGGAGGTGGCGGACGGCATCGAGGATCTTCGCGATGGAGCACTCCGCGACCGACTGCTCGGCCTGTACGGCGAGATCCGCGAACGAGCACCGTACGCACGCGTCGTCGTCGTCTCCTATCCGGAGTTCTTCCCCGAGGATGGCCACACCGGCAGCTGCGGGTGGGTCGCACGGCCGTCGGACCAGGCATGGATGAACTATTCGATCCGCAAAGCCGACCGTATCATCGGGGTTCTCGCCGACGAAGCCGGGTTCGAGTACGTCAACATGGATGATGTCCTCCGCGGGCACGAGCAGTGTACCGAGGAAGAGGCTATGAACGGGATCAAGGGTGTGATCTGGGCGACCGACCCCGGTTCTTACCACCCGAACCGACTCGGCCACGAGCTCATGGCCGACCGTATTCAGGGGCAGATCGAACTCGACGAACCGTCGACCCACATCATCGGACCGAACGTCACTCTGACGCAGAAGTTCACCTTCTCGGGGCGCAGGGTCACCGTCAACGTCGGATGGCCGGGCAGCGATGTCGTCACGACCCTGATCTCACCTTCGGGTGTGCGCTACACCCGTGACGACGCACGGGATGCCGCACACACGAACGGGCCGACATGGGAGACCTTCACGATTGAGGACCCCGAGCCCGGCGAGTGGACGATCGAGATGTTCGGCGCTGATGTTGACCCCGAGGGCGAGCCGGTGGACCTCGTAGTCACCGACACTCCGGACTGGAACGCCGAGCCGGTCGCTGACATCAATGTCACCCGGATCGACGACGACACCTACCGCTTCGATGCGACCGGTTCCACCGACGCCGATGGCGAGATCACGGGCTACGAGTGGGACTTCGGTGACAGCGTGACCATGGTCCCGGGCGCCGTCGTCGAGCACACCTTCGCGCCGGGCGACTTCAAGGTCGCGCTGGTGGTCACCGATGACGACGGCGGGCTCGACCTCACCACGACCGAAGGGACCATCACGGTCGCCGAACCGAATCGTGCCTCCGACATCGTCATCCGATCAGGGACGCAGTTCACCAATCAGCTGCAGATCACTGGCGACACCTTCATCGACGGAAACCTGCAATGCAACAGCGCAGCCACGATCGACGGGCGGCTCACGGTGGCTGGCACCCTCCACCTCACCAACGACTGCGCGATCGAAGGCGACGTGATCGCGACCGGAGATGTCACCCTCGACAGCCGGAGCAGCATCACCGGCGACCTCACCTCCGCCGGGTCGATCCAGATGCAGTCCAGCTCCACGGTCACCGGAACCATCGCAGTCACCGGCGCACTCACGATCATCGACGGTGTCAGCGTCGACGCGCTCATCGCGTCGGGACACATCGGGGCCGTCGAGCTCCAACATCCTGTCCTGACTGTCACCGGGCCGGTGCAGGAGGCGACTGAGGTCGCGACGACGACCATGTGGCGGCAGTGGCTGAACACCCTCGCCCGGCAGAGTGGCGCACCGCCGTGGAGCCCAGGCCTTTCTGCCTCGCCCGGTTGCACCATCGCCCCCTGGACAATCAATGCCGCAGACGTGGTGGTCACCGAGTCTCTGGCGATCGACGCGCGCCGCACGGCGACGGGATGCTCGGCCATCCAGATCCAAGGCACATCTCTCACGCTCTCGTCCGACCTGACCCTTTACGTCGACTCGTTCGCCGCCAGCAACGGACTGCGCGTGCGCTCCGCGGATGGCGACGCACACCGGTTGCGAATCATCGTCACCGATGGCGACCCGTCCTGCGCGAACAACACGATCCGCCTCATCGGCGACACGGACATCGACCCGCTCATCAACCTCGACCTGACAACTCCCGGTGGCGTGAACATCCACGGAAACGCGTCGCTGAACGCCCGAATCGATGCCGGCTGCTTCGCGACGAGCGGAAAGGTGAGACTGGGTGTCAGCTGATCCACCGCGCAGCCGGAGTCGGGCGCGCAACGCCCTCCATCTGCTCTGGGTACTCCCTCTCGCCGGGGTGCTGTCGATGTTCCCCATCGCACTCGCATCGTTCAGCCTCTGCGGGATCGGCTGCTACTCACCCGGGTTCATCCGATACGAAGAGTTGCCGCTGGCGGTCCTGATGTGCGCGATCGGCGGACTCATAGTGTTCCTCGCCGTGCAGCTCGTCCCGTGGACACAGCGCGCCTGGACCAGACTGCTCGTCTCCATACCCGCGGGCCTGCTTTGGGGAGGTATCTGGCTCCTGCTCAGCCTCCACGCGTTCGACCCGATGTCGCCCATCTTCGGACGCTAGATGTACTTCCCCGTGACGTTGTGAACGCGGGCTGAGGGGGTCTGGCCGCCGATCCCGGTGTGGGGTCTGTGGTGATTGTAGTGATGCAGCCAGGTCTCGTAGGCCGCGGCTCGCTCTGCTTCGCTGGCGTAGGGCTTGGCGTAGGCCCATTCGGCGGCGAGGGTGCGGTTGAAGCGTTCGACCTTCCCGTTGGTCTGCGGCCGATACGGCTTTGTCCACTTGTGCTTCACACCGTCGCCGAGCGCGTCCGCGAACGCGTGTGACCGGTAGCACGCGCCGTTGTCTGTCATCACGGCGGTGACCGTGACTCCGAGGCTCGCGAAGAACGCGTTCGCGCGGGTCCAGAACTCTGCCGCGGTCTCAAGAGCTTCGTTCCGTATGCCTCAAGGACCCGGCTCGATTCGCACGCCTGAGCGCCGGAGAGCAGTGGGCACTCCATGGCTACTTCGTTCCGGAGCACGACCTCTCTGACAATCATCTTCTCGCCTACCGCCGCGAAGCGGCCGCGGCGGCGACGCTAGCTGGCAACGCCTCGAGCCCGAAGCTCGGCAGTCACCGTCCGGGCGTCGTAGCCAACGGCAGTAGCGATCTTTCGGAACGAGACTCCTTCGGCGTACAGCTCAACCGCACGAGTGAACGCGTGCTCGTTCATCCCCTTTGGTCTCGTGGGCACGCCCGCGCGCTTACGCACGTTCTGGATCGTCCACTCCGTGACACTGAAGTCTCGGGCGATGTCGACAGGGCGATCGCCAGCTTGGTAGCGACGGAGAATCTCGTCGCACTGCGCGGGCTTGAGCTTCGAGAAGGACGTCCGAGCCGGCTGGTCGCTCGCAGGGGTACGCTCGACTCGTTCGGAAGTCGCTCGCTGACGGAGGTCGCGGATTCTCTCCACCTCTGTTCGAGAATTCAAGTAGCGTCCTAGCAGGCGCACACTGTGTTGAGACAGTACTGAGAGAAAGCCCGCGGGAATCCGCGGGCTTTCGCCTTGTCCGGGCCAGTCCTACTCCTCGTCGATCAGCTCGAGCAGCTTGTGCAGTTCGTCGCGGATCTCCGTGTGGCCGTACTGTCCTGCGCGGCTCTCGCCGGAGATGACACCGGAACGGTGGACCCGGGTGAAGTCGCCGAACGGGAAGGAGTAGGCCTCCTTCGTGTGCGGGTCGGCGTCCTTGTCGATCCCCAGGTGCCAGTGGCTGTACTGCGTCCACCCATGATCGTCGATGAAGCGGTTCTCCTGCGCGGCCGTGGGAGCCGCCTCGGACCAGGCATCCCGGTCGTCGCGGACGACCTTCCCCTCGCGGACCAGGGCTCGGGCGTTGCGCAGCGCCGGATGGTTCAGCTCGATCGCCATCATGCGCTCCTCGGGGCGTGCGGGTGCCGGTGCATGTCGCGGCCGTCCGCAGGCCTGCGCATGCTCGTGTTCATCGTGCGGGTATCCATGCCTTCACGGTACGCCGGTCGCGGCGCCGCGGACAGAGTCAGCGCCCACCTTCGGGTGGGTCGCAGGCGCACATCGGATGCCGCTGTCAACCCCCCCGCCGCCGGGCGCGCGGGCGCCGTAGTGTCGGTGCACACGAGCGGAGGAGCGCCATGACGGAGCAGGGCGTGCTGTGGCGCCGCGCGGTGCGGGCAGGGGCCGGGATCCTGGTGGCGCTCGCGCTCACGGGATGCGGCGTCGCGATCCCCGCCGATCCGGACGGGACGCTCGAGACCGTCCGATCCTCCGGTGTGCTGCGGGCCGGAGCGTCGCCGAGCGATGACGTGCTGCGGCTGGAAGACGGCGAGCCGTCGGGTCCGCTCGCAGACCTCGTCGAGGGGTTCGCGCGTCAGCAGGGGGCGTCGGTGGAGTGGACCGTCGGCAGCGAGGAGACGCTGGTCGACCAGCTCGAGCAGGGGGAGCTCGACCTCGTCGCCGGCGGCATGACGGACGCCACGCCCTGGGTCGACCGGGTCTCGGTCACCCGCGGCTACTCCGGGATCGACGGTGCGGACGGCCGCTCGCTGGTGTTCCTGCTGCCGCTGGGGGAGAACGCGCTGCAGTCCGCGCTCGAGGCGTACCTCGACCGCGAGGTGGCGCCGTGACACGGTTCGGGCGTGCCGACCTGCCTCCGGAACAGCAGCGGGCACTGCGCAGCGCGATCCGCTGGGAGGTGTTCACGATCTGCTACACGGGCGTGACCATCGTCCTGATCGCGCTGGTCGTCGGCGGATCGCAGGCGATGAAGACGGCCTGGATCGAGGACATGCTCTCGCTGATCCCGCAGTTCGCCTTTCTCATCGCGCTGCTGTTCATCCGGCATCCGCCTTCGCGAGGGTTCCCGTTCGGTCTGCATCGCGTCATGGGCGTCGGGCATCTCGTCGCAGGCGTCGCACTGCTGGCCGTGGGCGGCAACCTCGCCATCGAATCCGCGGTGGGCCTCATCAGCGGCGAGCATCCCGCCATCGGGACGGTCCGGGTGCTCGGCCATACGATCTGGCTGGGATGGTTCATGGTCGCCGTGATGACGGTCACGATCATCGGGCCGTTCTTCTACGGCAACGCGAAGGCGAAGCTCGCGCCGGTGCTGCACAACAAGGTGCTGTACGCGGATGCCGACATGGCGAAGGCCGACTGGACGACCACGGTCGCCTCGATCGTCGGCGTGCTCGGTGTCGGTCTGGGCTTCTGGTGGCTGGACGGCGCCGCGGCGCTGTTCATCTCGCTCGGCATCATCTGGGACGGCTATCGCAACGCGCGAGCCGCTGTGTTCGACCTCATCGACCAGCGCGCACGCACACACGATGACGCCGAGGTGCACCCGCTCGCCGAGCAGATCGCCCGTTCGCTCGAACGCCAGTCGTGGGTGCGCGAGGCCGGGGTGCGGATGCGCGACATGGGTCAGGTGTTCCACGTCGAGGCGTTCGTCGTGCCGCGACGCGACCGGGTGTCGACCGCGAAGATCGATGCGGCGCGGCGCGCGATCGCGGAGCTGGACTGGAAGATGCAGGACGTGTCGATCGTCGTGGTCACCCGCCTGCCGGAAGAGGTCGCGACCGCGCACGCCGTCTGAGGCGTCCGGATCATCAGCCCGAAACCTGCACATGCTACTGTATGAGCATGAAGACGGAGCGGCTTCAGGTGCTGATCGACACCGTGCAGCGCGAGCGTCTGGAGACGACCGCGGCGGCCCGCGGTGTGTCCGTCGCGCACCTGGTGCGCACGGCGATCGACGTCGTCTACCCGCCCGACAGCGATCGGCGTCGCGCGGCCGCCGCCGCGATCCTCGACGCCGAGCCGATGGACGTGCCGGATGTCGCCGAGCTGCGCGACGAGCTCGACGCGTTGCGAGGGCGTCGGTGATCCTGCTCGACACGACGGTGCTCCTGTACGCCGTCGGGTCGGATCACGCGCTGCGCGCGCCGTGCCGTGCTCTCGTCGCCGCGATCGGCGAGGGCACGGTCGCCGCGACGACGACGGTCGAGGTGCTGCAGGAGTTCGCGCACGTGCGCGCCCGGCGTCGTAGTCGGGAGGATGCCGCGGCGCTCGCCGAGCGGTACGCCGCCCTGCTCGCGCCGTTGATGGTCGTCGATTCGGACGACTTCTCGCGCGGCATGAACGAGTTCCGTCAGCACGAGGCGCTCGGCGCATTCGACGCCGTGCTCGCGGCGGCGGCACTGCGGCGCGAGCACATCACTGCGCTGGTCTCTGCCGATCGGGTGTTCGCGAGCGTTCCGCTACTGCGTCATCTGGACCCCGCGGCATCCGACTTCTCGGCGCAGGTCGGACTGGGGTGAGTCCGCGTCGCGTCATCCTGCGGCGCGTGTGCGTGACTCATTCCCCCGGCAGATCGACGCTGTCGGCGTAGACCAGTCTGCGCTCGCGCAGGGCGAACGCCGCGACGACGGGCGCCCCGAGCGCGTCGGCCTGATGCAGCTCGTACTCGGCGATCCGGATGCGCAGGCGATCGCCCGCCTCCGCCTCGGGCATCCCCACGACGCCCGCCCACTCCGCATCCGCGTAGTCCTCGCGGCGCAGCCGGCCGAGCGTGAGGCGGACGGGCAGTCGCACGGGGTCGTCGACGGCGACCCAGTCCAGGTCGCTGGTGGCACCCGCGGGCAGCCGCTCGACCCAGGCCTCCACGCGCCGCGACGCATCGATGCGACTGGCGGGAGTGGGTAGGGTCACCGCGTGCGCGGCGATCCCGACCGCCCCGCCGAGAGTCACCACGACGGCGCGTCGCGCGGGTTCGAGGACGAACGTGGCCTCCCGCCGTGGCAGCAGCTGCACGAAGTCGGCCTTGACCACCTTCGAGATCTCCTGACCGTCCAGCGAGTGCGGCTGGTATCGCGCGAGCGCGAGCTGCACGAACGGCGTGTAGGCGTCGCCGGGCTCGACCTGCAGATCGCAGAACCACAGCCGACGCTCCGGATCGAACTCGGGCTGATGTCCCACGACGGTCACGTGGTCATCGAGCTCCGACAGCCGGACGCGGCTGCCCACCGCCGTGCGCAGCGGGAACTGGTGGATGTACGGGCCGGAGGCAGCCGCCGCCGTTACCGCAAGCTGGATCTGTCGTTCGACCAGACCTACGTCGGCACTCCCACGACCCGTGGGTTCTCGCACAAGACCATCAAGAACAAGATTGCGCTCGAGCGCAGCACGAACGACTTCGGCAAGATTTCTCCCGGCCCAGTCGACGCGTTCGCGGGGTGGCACGTCAGCAACGGCGAGCGCACCGACTACGCGCGAAACGAAACCGACCAGACCAATCCGAAGGACAAGGGCAATGCCGGAAAGGTCTTTGACTGAGGGTGGGTCGCGAACCTTGCTGTCCGAGTCGACTCCGAGGCCCCCGGCAGCAGGCGGTTCCCCACTCTCGTCGTCGCCGCCAGTCTCAGCATCCCCAACCGCGAGGTTGCGGAAGAGGCTGTTGACCTGCTTCGGTCCGCCGCAATGCTGGGGATGGAGCCCGGAGTCGCCGACGCTGACAAGCAGTACTGGGCCAATAGCGTTCCCGGGCGGTTGCTCAAGCCGGCCCTTGAGACCGGCTTCACTCCATCTACGGAGTATCGGGTAGACAGACTCGGAGTTCGCGGAGGACAGCACGGCGCGCTCGCCGTGGAGGGAGACATGTACTGCCCCTCCACCGAACCTGAACTCCTCTCAGCGACCGTCGACGTTCAGAAGGGCGTCATTGACATCGCGACCTACAAGACGCGCATCAAGAGCCGCAAGGATTTCGCGCTTCACGTGAAAGAGAAGGCGAAGTCGCCCGGGGGAAAGGTGATCCTGAGATGCCCCGCCCTCGGGCCCAGTCCGACAGTCACCTGCCCACCGCGCGAAATGATGCTCTCCGCAGCCAAGAAGGCACGCCCGCACATCGAGCCGGAAACGCTCGAGCAGGAGTTCCTCGACAAGATCTGCACGCAGGACTCCGTGGCATTCGATTTTTCCGCCATGCAGCAGCCGGCACAGGCATTCGACTACGGAACCGACGAGTGGGAAAAGTTCCACCAGCATGCGCGGAACACGGTCGAGTCAGAGAACCAGCAACTGAAGGCATCCGGCGACGAAGACATCGAAACCGCCGGCCGCCGCCGCGTCCGAGGAATGAGCGCTGCGCAGATCATCATCACGCTGCTGCTCGTCAACCACAACATCCGGAAGATCGCCGCGTTCTTGGACGATGAGCAGCGCCGCGAGCGCAAGACAGCGCCACCGGCACCGCTGCGCCGCCGCGAACGCTGGGCGAACAGATACACAAAGACGACCGGAAGCGGAGACATCCGCGTCTACAACACCAAAGTCCTCAAGCGCACCGCGGACCCCCGACCGCTTCGAACGTGACAGCGCACCCTGCACCCTGATTTCACCGCCGCCGAAAGAACGGCATACTCACCCGCTGGACCGGACGACGTCCGGCGACCCAGAAATCGGCACGAACACGTCTCGAAAGCGCGCTCCCGCCGACGTTGAACCCCGGTGAGCATCGGAAAAAACCTCACAGCAACCCGAAACACGAAGGGCCCCTGCGTATATGCAGGGGCCCTTCGTGTTTTCCGACTAGCTCGAGCTGTTTTGCTATCAGTTTTGCCAACAGCCCTCCGGTCGGGATGACAGGATTTGAACCTGCGACCCCTTGACCCCCAGGTAGACGGTTCAGCCCAGTTCCTTGATTTTCCGGGCTTCTCTGCCCCTCAGAAGGCCCTATTTCATGTCATGGATTGCATGGTTTGCATGTATCAGGTCCCGGCCAGGTCCCGGCTCTTGGTAGCCATCCACAGATCGGTCAGAGGTTTACGTGGGGTTTACGTATGGGTCCAGAGCGGGCTCCGCTCTCTATCAGGTGCGCGCTTCAGCGACTCAGGTAAGTCCCTGCAGTGATCGTTGACATCTCGCAGGTTGCTCTCTCGCCTCAGCGAGAGGTCCGAGCGATGACGCCCCTCTGGGATCACTGCATACGTTCTGCAATCGGGACTCACGAAAGGGCCGCAGCGCTTACAGCATTACTGTTGAATCGCCGGCGCGTGTTTCAGATTTGCCTCGAGCTTCGTTCCGTGCCTCAAAGTGGACCCCTCTTTCGCTCCGGTGTGCGTGATCCCCGCTAAGCGGGCGAGCACAGCCCGATGGTCACCGTCGACGTCAAAGCGCACAACCCCACTCCCGCCGACAGCGAGCCGTCGGTAGTCCCCGCCCATCGCGTGCAAGAGCGTCCTCAGTTCGGTTGTTGACAGCCCTTCGCTTTGAGTAGCCGCGAGTTGTATGAGTGCGCGGCGGGCAGCGCCGGAGTGGCGCAGCGCGTCAATCCGCGCGAAGTCAAGTTGTTTGCCTTGCCGTGCAAGCACGTTGGCGACGGCAGTCGCGTCTGTCGCGGTTGCTCCTGTGAGCAGCTCCACGAGTTTCGCTGTTAATGCGTTCCGTGTCTCCGCCGACACCTTGTTGCTAATCAACATGGCAGCGAGGTGACGGGGCGGCATGGTCGTTACGTCTGCGAACTCGGCGAAACTCTGTGAGGCCTGCATGGCGCTCTCCAGGTTGCGCCAGTCCGAGAGCAGTTCGGCAGAGAACGTGTCTGGGACGTCAGCCAGTAGACCTTCGCTGAGGAGGAGACCTACAAGCTCACCATCGTGTGCTCCAACGTGCGTGATCGGGAGCACGCCGGGCTGGAGCGATTTGACGAGTGCGACGCGCGTCGAAGGGTCAGGGAGCGAGTCTTTCGCGGAAAGTAACGTGGCGGCCAGCGCTGTCTTTGCTGCTTGAGTAGTTTCTGCGCTGGTCGTGATCTGTACGCGCTCGGTGAGGAACTCGCCGAGCGTGGCGTCGAGTCCGTGTTCGTTCACGTAGCGGTCGACGTTTTCGAAAGTCTCATCTGTTCGTCTGAATTCCACGAGCGCTGTCCATGCTGATGGCTCGACGCTCTCGAGATTCGGAACGGTGCATGCGTCCGCCGTGGCAGGGACGAACTCGTCGAACCAGTCGTTTCCCGATGATGTGGCTATGTCGTTGAGGACAGCGGTGAACTGGGACGGATCCTTGATCGGCGTAGCTGGCGGGTCGAGCTTCTTGAGCGCGTCGAGGTAGTCGGGAACGTGGCTAAGCATGTGTTCGTAGATCTGCTGGCCTTCCGCCCGTGAGCGCAAGGCATCGAGCGGTACGTCGTCAGCTCCGCCGATCGCTCGCAGGTTCGGTGCAGTTACCGGATAGATGCTCAGCGCTGTCGCTGCGTTGATGGCGGTGTCGTTGAGTGGGGTGAGATCAAAGATTGTTGCGTCGGCTTGTGCGAAGACGGCCATCACGGTTGCTGCGCGCTCGGGGTTCCGTGGAGCGGTAACGGTGGAAAGCTGCGGGTAGTTGGCAGCGAGGAAGTGTCCAGTTTCGGGATCGAGATCATCACGCTCGCCCGAGCCGATGGTGTCGAGGACGGCGTCCACCAGCTGGAGTCGGGAGGCTGGGGCGATGTCCACTTCCGAGGTGGTGAAGTGGAGTGCGTCCTGCCAGGTGGGCGCCATCATCGAGGTGAGAGCGGCGGCCTGGTCACCAGTTGCCCGTTGCAGGAACCGGCTCAGGAAGCTCCGTTCTGCCTCGCCCCACCTTGCAGCTAGATGATCCGCGACCCGCTGTGCAGCCTGAGGTCGGTGCGAGAGGAGGTAGGCAACGATGTCGAGGTTGTAGATGCTCGGATCGTCAAACAGGTCTGCGTCGTCATTATCCGCTTGCTGTTCTGTGAGTACTTGAGCAACGTCCAGTTCGTTCAGCTCATATTCGATGATGGGCGTGCCTGGTTCGATGGCCCTGGAGATGAACTCGGTGGCGTTGAGCCCGACGACTTTGCCGTAGAACGTCGATGCGTACCTTGCGAAGTGTCGCGGAAGGTAACCGTGCGCGATGAGGTCGGCCACGAGGTCGCTCGGTGCGTATTCGTGGACAAGGTCAGCAAAGTTGACGCGGGTGGAAGCAGGCGAGTTGGGAGCTTCTGACGCCGCACCCGCTGAGTGGTTCCCTGCACTGTTTGGGGCTGCGCTTGCTGCTGCAGTAACAGTGAGGTCGGGCCGCACGTGCAGTTCGGCCCAAGTGTGGTGTCTCAGGAATCGGATCTCCGATTCGGTGGACGCGATCGCGTTGTTGAGCTCAACCACATCAGCTGTTCGCCACGAGGCGGGGTCGATCGGCACGTCTAGAAGTTGCGACAGCAGATGGCGTCCTATCGTCGCTGTCTTCGTCTGTCGCTGACTGAATCGATCGGCCTTAGTGAAGAAGGTCAAGGTCAGCTGCTGCCCGTCAGCGATCTGCTGCCATCCTGCCAGGTTCGCCAGGTTGTCGTCGGACAGAGGACCACTGAATTGGACGCGTTCGGGGGCGATGCCTTGCGCGAGTTCGAAGAGTTCAGAGCGCCGCGCGTCCAGCGCATCTGCCGTCCGTCGCAGGCGCAGATCGAGAGCGGCTCCGGATTCGAGCTGGGTTCGTAGTCTGGTGAGTTCGCCGGTGAGGGTTTCAAGGTTCTCATCGACGAGAGTGAGCCATCTGGCGTTGAGGTCATCCAGCGGGCTGGTCTTCAGCCGGATCTTCTCGTAGGTATCGGGACTCGTTGCGCGCACGAGCACGAGGGAGAAGATGATGTCGTGGCTGATGTCGGGCATCGGCGCCCGGGCGGAAGTCATGAGCCGGTCGAGGTGAACTTCGAATTCGTTCCGGATCGACAAGAGTGTCCGCATGTCAGCAACATGTCGCGCCGCGAGCCGAATAAGTGCCGACGAAACCCCCGGGGCACCCTCGCTGGACGCGAGGTGCGGTCGCATCGTGTCCATCATGAGGTCTCGGGCGTTGTCGGCAGTGACGAACGGGACGATGGGGATGATGACGTCGAAGTACTTTGCTCGATTGGCCTTATCGATCTCAAGCGTGGGCGGTGTGTCGATCACGGCCGGCTGGTTCGCTTCGGGATCTCTCGCCGTCTTCTTCGCTCCGATGCGTCCGAGAACGCTGTCCCGGATCGCGTAGACAAAGATCACTCGGCGGCCGATCTGGCGGGAGTTGTTAATGAGGGTATTGAGCGCGCGCAGGGTGTCGAAGACGACGGCATCGTCGAAGCGATCGACGTCCTCGATGAGCACGATGCGGGCCCTGCTGACCTGGAAGAAGTACATGATCTCGTCGAGATACTGATCGAAGTAACTCGACGATGTCGGGGCCAGGCTGACAGTGACTGCTCCGGCTTTCAGACCGGCTTGGAGCGCGTATTTACCAGCGAGCACCCACCACGCCGCGGTAGTGACGAACGTGACCAGCCCAGTGGCGGTGATCCAGAACCACAGCGCGGACCAGCCGACCTCGTCGATCCTCTGCGTGATCACCGGGTGCCACCCTGCAAGGAGCGCTACCACCCACGCGAATCCGACAGCGATAGCCGCCGTGATCGCCACCAACAGCCCCGTGCCCGGGCTGGGCCTAGCAGCGCGAGGGAATCGCGACCGGGGTGTTTGCCCCGGCGGCAGCCGGTACAGAAGCTGTTTAACGAGCTCCTTCTGAATCTGGTTGCTCTTCTCTCTTTCGGCAGGGTTCTGAACCTGAGCAGGAGGGATCAGGTCAGGATCAAGCGTCGAGAGCGAGAGCTCCACGATGTGTCGGCGTCGCCACCATGACCGGCCGAGGGCGCGGAGCACGCTGGACTTCCCCGAACCATAGGAGCCAGTGAGAGCGATGCTGCGCGTGTCCGGGTGACGCACCGCCCGTTCAAGGAGGTCGAGGTAGACCTGGTGATGCAGGCGCTGGTAGTCGGGCGCCAAAGCCTTGAGTGGGATGGTGTTACCGGGCCTCGATGGTCGACGGGGCCGAATCTGTTGCCGCTCGAGGCGTCGAGTGGTAAGAGCGACCCATCTGCGTCTAAACCAGTTGCCGTCACCAACCGGAGTTTGAGACGCGGTCCCATGACCGTCATCAAGCGGCGACGCTGTCGGATCATTCTCGGACATGCGGGCCACTATCCGTGGCACGCTGCAACGAACGAGGAGGCGCGCGCGGCGATGCGACCGGGGCGCGAGGGATTCGTTCGCAGTGCGATCACTTTGAATCGTCCCTGCGGACCCCAGGGATCGCATACCAAGCGAGTTCGTGGTTGGGCTCGTCGGCGAAGTATGCGTAGGTGCCTGCTGCGAGATCCTTCAGGCGCTTTCTCGCAGCAGGGTCGTTGCGCGAGCTGAACGCGGTGAGGAACCGGCATCGCTCGGTGTCAATCCCTTGCAGTTGTGCCCACTCCAGGAAGTCCCGCTTGCGGGCTTCGTTGATTTCCCCGTCGGTGTTGACCGCCTCGATGAACCAGAAGTCGACCGTGCTGTCTGCGACGTCGGCGATCAGCGCGTCGGGAAGAAGACTGGAGACGTTGATGGTCACGCCGAGGTATGAAAGGAGTTTGGCGTCTGCTGTGAGTACCTTGTCGCCTGGCTCGCTGACGGAGACCACGTAGGGGTTGCGTAGTCGAACGGGCGCCCAGTTCTCGATGACGCCTTTGAGAATCAGGGACGCGCGGCCGACTTCGAGAGTCCGCGTGCCGGCATTGTTCGGGAGTGTGACTGTCACGGCGTGGCTCGCTTGTTCGCCTTCGAGCGCAAAACGCACTCGAAGCTTCGCTGCCGGAGTCAGGTGCGCCTCGCGCCACTCCGCGGCGGCGACCCCCATCTCTGATCCGCTCAGTCCGGGCTCGAACAAGTCAGCGAAGTGTGGCTCCATCGTCCAACGCCCAGCGCCGGAGGTCTTCGGAAGATCGAGACGCTCGCGGAGCGCGCCGTGCTCCCGCCACTTACGGAACGTCTCGTCGCGGAGAGTCTCTCGGGAGTTGTCTGCGTATCCCGGAGTGTCTGGAACGCCCCATGACTGCAGGAGGCCGGAGAGCGCCTTCGCCCCTTTCGCTGCTTCATCACGCCATGCGCGCCGGTCCTGGTCGCTGTTCTGTTCCCGCATGATCTCGGACATCCAGGTCACCATGGATGGGCGCGCCCAGAAGAGGCTCTTCGGGTGGTCGGCGACGGCGTCGACGTATATCAACGCGGCAACAGCAGCGCCAGCGAGCGGGCTGGACATGACGGCATCGAACGCCGTGCGCGGGAAGATGACGAGAAGACGTTTGGTGGCCTCTTCGGCCGTGATGACCGGCCTCATTTCGCCGGCTGCTCCTGAAGACCGTATGTCGGGGCAACGGCTCGCTCGAGTTCTTCGTCTGAGAGCATCTCCCATGCCTTGAGCGTCTCGGCATCGGGAAGGGTGATCGACTCGAGCTCGTAGGCGGACAGCGCGACCGAGCCGGAGATGCAACGGACCAGCTTGTCGAGGGTGGGTGTTGAGAGGATTCTGGTCAGCAGGCGGCGACTCAGCATCTGCTCGTCGCCGACCGGCCGGATGATGTTGACGTGGTTTTCAACGACGACACCGCCCGAGACGCGAGCCAAGTCCTCTTCGGTGAGTTCGGCCACGACGAGTCGTTTCGTCTGCTCTGGTGCCGTGGTCCGCTGTACGAGCACTACCGGAGTGGTCAGAAGCATTACGTGTCGATCGCGCTCTGAGTGCAGCGCCAGGTATCTTGTCGAGGCGCGCCTCACGTCGCGGTGCACAGCACCGCCATCGATATCGGCTGCCCACACGATCTGGTGGCGCCCGTTCGCGGGCCGTGCGAAGAGATCGTCCTTTCGCCGGTTCCAGACCAGTGGCCCCGTGCTGACCTTCCAGCCCACGCTCGAGAGCGTGTTGGGAAGCTTCGCGGCAGCAGCCGCCACGGGAGCCAGGTCCGAGCGGCGAGGAAGGATCCAGGGGTTGCCCCCGGTTGGCGAGGCGATCGTCGCGACTTCCTCCACGGCCGAGCCGATCGCTCGTACAGCCACTTTGCGCACACGCCGGCGTGTGAGCGTCGCCAGGCAGGTCTCCTGAAGGACGGAGGTGAATACTCCGGAGCGATCGGCGACGAAGGCCACACTCTCCAGTCGTAGCTGTGACGTCAGATAGACCCGTAGCGGTTCGAAGTAGCGCCCCGCGGTGAACGATGTCGGGACGAGAGCGGAAAGGACACCGTTGGCGTCCAGCGACTCGGCTCCGACAGCCATAAACATCCCGTAAAGGTTCGCGTGTCCATACAGCGACTTCGCGAACCGAGCACGGTCGGCCTCGCTCAGGCGCACGCGCCCATAGGGCGGGTTCATGAGTATCGCGCGTGCGGGTGCTCGATCCGGCGCAAGGCCGTCGCCGACATGCGCGAGGGCCGGCAGCGGCCGCCTGTGGGCCTCTGGAATGCGGGCGAGCGTTGGAAGCATCTCCGCCGCAAGCACAACGTTCGCCACCCACACTGCGGCCGGATCTGAGTCGATACCCTCGATAACAGAGGGCAGACGGTTCAAGACCAGGCGTGGATCGATCGTGGCGCTTGCCGCGAGGTGCTCCCGCAGCGCTGGCAGCAACAGGGCGCCCGCTCCGCAGGCCGGGTCGCGCACGAGGCCCGGCAACTGCATCACTGGCCGCTTCATTTCGAGAGCGGCTTTGGTCATCGACCAGAGTTCCCCCGCCAGCTCGTGCGGAGTGTAGTGACGTCCATGCCGTGCTCGAGTCTCGGACGCAAGCGATTCGACGTATGCGGCGCCAACCTGTTCAGGGGTGAGAAGCGCCCAGTCCGGCTCGAGTGGCGGGGTTTCCCCCAGCACGAGCGGCGGTGTCACGTCGACAGCAAAGTGCACATCCGTCCACTCGTCTGCAAGACCTGCTCGTGTCGCTCGAGCCGACCACCACGCGGGGATGGCCGCCAGCACGGCGGCGGCGACCGGCGTCAGTTCAGCAGCCGGATCCGCTGACCCAACTAGTCCCCGCGACCCGCGAGGACCGAGAGGTCGCGCGAGAAGCTGAGTGACGTTGGCAGGGGTGCTCACGTTCCCAGAGTATCTGGGGCATCCGACACGAGCCAACGACGCACCGGTGGCAGACGCACCGGGTCGATCCCATACCCGAAGCTGTTAGTCGGATCGGAGCGCGGGGATCTGCCTGGGGCGTACCACTACGGCTGTTCCGGCCCGAAGGCTTCGATTTGGATGCCCTGGAGGAGTTCCCGCGTCGCGCCCCTCCAGTTGAAGCGTTGCAGGAGATCCAGGGCGGCATCGACGGCGAGTTCTCTCGGGTTCGTGAGTCCTTCTTCCGGAGTCAGGAGGATCTCGTAGTCCCAGGCGTCGTCGTTGTAGGCGTAGGTGCCGTGGAGACCGGAACGGTTCCGGTGCGCGGCCACCAGGACAAAACGGTGAATGTTGTGAAGGGCGAGCTCGATGCTGATGCGCTCGCCGGCGAATTGTGACCGCTGTAGTCGGCCAGCGAACTCGATCACCTCAGTGAAGTGGAGAACTGGCACCCAGATCGGGAGGTAGCCGTTGATCGGCTCCCGGTCATCGAGGAAGCCGTCAGCGTCGGGGCCGAACTCTTCGATGGCGCGGCAATCGAGAAACTGGCCACTCTCGAAGAACTGCCACGTCTCAGGGTGCATGCTGTCGTTCTGTTCACCCACCCAATCCCGCCCTGATGTTGGGCGCTGCACCCACGGGAAGGGCCAACCGCGCCAACGAACGGTGGCATTCTGCACCGCCGGGATCAGCTCAGGGAACGGAATCTGCCGCGCGCTGAACGTCTCTGGGTGGATGGTGGTGACTAGTTGCGGCGACGTCGCGTTCAGGTGGAAGCCGCTGCTCCGGGCAATCTGCACCTGGGCTGCGAACTCGTCACGAGCCGCGGTAGTCTCTGCTTGGCTCAGGTGCACGCCCGCCTTCTGTGCGGTCTCGAGGAAGCGAGCAAGTTGCTTCTCGGTGGCCAGTGCGATCACTTCTCGCAGCTCGTTCTGCGTCATGGATGTGGAGCTCTCGGGTTTCGCCATCGAGCGGGTGTAGAGCTGCCTTGCGACGATGCGCTTGGGGTAGTCCTTCTTGCTGAGAATCGGGATCTCAGAGAACTCCGCTACTTCGATGATCGCGACGCAACGACCATCCGGCAGTTCGCCGCGGCCAAGCTGGATCCGGACCGGCGGATCGGCGTAGGCGTTGATCTGATCCGTCACATCGTCAAACGACAACCATTGCTTGAGTTGCTCGTCGCTGAGCCCGGTTCCCGCGGCATCGATCCCGTCCTCGCTGAGACCGACGATGACGTAACCGCCATCTCGCTGATTCGCAAGTGCGAGGACGGCGCGCGCTACGTTCGCGAGGAATGCCCTGTCGGTGCGATCGCCCGCGCTCTTGAACTCGACTCCACGCTGCTCGTATCCGGCTTCGATGATCGCCGCGAGCTGTTCATCATTGAGCACGTTTTTCCTTTCGGCACCTCTGCGGCCGCATCTTTTCTGCTCGACCAAAGGTATCGGCGGAGAGATGCATGCCAAATGTCACGTCAGCGAGGACTGTGTGCCTCACTGTACCCAGCGGTGCCGACCGCTAGTTGTTCCCGCCGCGGGGCTCCTCGTCAGCGGCCAACTTGTCGGGGATCAGCTCCGAATACTCTTCACGGATGAATGCCAATCCTTCGGCAAGCGAGGGGTCGAACTCGAGAGAGCTGGTCACGAAGTCCAAGCGTCTCTTGTTCTCGTCGATGATGTCTCGCCAGCGGCGCACGTACGCTCGCACGGTCGGACGGCCGGGCTTTTTGTCGGGTTCGAAGACCAGTCCAAGTTCGCGGTCGGATCCGATGATCGAGTTGTCCATGACACCGTCGTAGTCGGTGACCACGAGGATGACTTCCCAAACCGAGCGATCGCTCGCGAACGCGGCGTTGTCGGCGACGACGTTGATGTAGTCCTCGATCTGGTTCCGCTCGGTGCGTCCAGCAGTGATGCCCGGCGCCTTCAGCTCGATCACGAGATGACGGATTCGGTCGTGCTCCTTTGCCTTGACGGCGAGGTGGAGATCTATTCGTCCACTCTTGCCGTCCCATCGTTTGACGGGCTCGGCCTTGCCTGTCGGCAAGCCTTCGAGCTTGAGGTGCGTCCGCAGCATCTGTGTGAGCCCTCGCTCACTATTCATGAAGTGGTATTCCTCGCCGAAGATCCAGAGCTCGTGCTCGAGAATCTTGTGGAGGTGGTCGCGTTCGCCAACCTTCTTCGAGTCGTCTGGGTCGAAGAGCAGGTGCTCGAGCCCGGCGAGAAACTTCGTGCGACTTGTCACGAGGTTGGCGGCTCGGATCACACCTGCGAGCGTTGTCTCGCTGAGCAGCTTGGTGAGTGCCTGTCGATCTTGCTCAGTGAGGGCGACGAACTCGCTGACCAGCAGGGCCAAGTTCTCCGGATCAGTCTTCAACGCATCGCGAAGAAGGTTCAGGGTCAGCTGTGCTCCGTCCTTTCGCTTCGGGATCTGCGGCACGAGGGCACTAGACACGATGTCGAAGACAGCTCGCTCGGCCTTGTCGGCTTCAGTCGTAGGCTCCGCCTCGTACGGGTAGATACCTTTCGACTTCCACTCGTCGATTTGATCGCGACGGCGCGAGCGACGGCGCGAGGCGAAGTGCTCGCGGACGGCAGTCTTGGTGGCTCGCCACACGGCGCCGGCCGGGTCTGGAGCCATCTCGCCGAGTCCGAGCTCCGACAGCGAGTCGACGTCGAAGCCGTTCCAGGTGACGTAGGCCGAGTAGGCCGTCTGGCTCTCGAGTTCGGCCCCCGACATTTCGACGACGAATCGCTCCGCGTCCTCACCGAAGTAGATCGCGCGATGCTTGCCCGTGCGCCATTCGATGATGCGGATTGAGAGCACAGCGTTCTGGTTGATGTCGAGGCCGACTTCGACAGTGGTGTCATCCAATATCTCATCGCTCGGGTTGAGCTTTGAGCCGTCGAAGATCACCGTCAGCGAGTCGTCGTTGAGGAGCACTGGAGCGAAGTGAGACGTAAGAGTCGCGAGAGTCGTGTCGCTGAGAAGGGAGTTAAGGCTGCGGTCTTGTTCGTTCAGAGCGGTCACGACCGTGCCGGTCGTCGTCTCGGTCGAAGGTGAAGCTTCCCAGCTGAAGGGTTCTGCCCGCTCTTTGACGCCCTCGATGACGATACGTTCGCTCTCCCCGGTCATGTTGACACTCTCGCTCGCCCACGTCACTCGTGAGCCGAGCGCGAAGGCGCGTAGGCGGCCCTCGCCGAGCTTCCCGTGAAGGCCGCGCTTGTCGTTCTTGGAGCGGCTGGCGAGCGCCTTCCATGACCCCCCAATACGCCCGAATGTGGCTTGCACCTCGTCCGACGTGATGCCGTGGCCGTCGTCCTCGACGGTCACACGCTCGATGGCGTCCAAATCGGTTCGCGCCAATTGCACGCGAACAGTGTCGGCCTCGGCGTCGATGGCGTTCCAGACAAGCTCGACGACAGCGCGAACGGGATCGCGCTCGCGCGCCAGGCGCGTGACCAGATCGCCGCCTGCTGATAGTGGAAGGTCCCTCACCAGACTCACTGTAGGGCCAACGCTCATGCTGAGCCCGTCGACTCAGTCAGGGAAGGGCGGCTCGTCGCCCCACATGCCGGAGCCGCCACGTTTTCCTGCACCACTGCCTCCGCGGTTCGCCGATACCGACGGGCTCGCTATCCTCGAGGAGTGCGTGGAGCGATAGACAATGCGCTCCCCCACGATCGTGCCCGCGTAGCGTCCCGAAGGGTCGAATACGTAGTCGCCCTTGATCCTGCCCACGTATGTTCCCGAGCGCGCAAATAACTTGTCACCGCTACGTCGAAGCGGACGGCCATTCTTTGTGTATAGGTCTGACACGGGATCATCGTGCCTGGGACCTCCGACATTGGCCGACGAAGTGAGGAGTCTCGGTGCCCCTAACTGAGGAGCAGAAGGAAGCCCGGGCCGCAAAGCGCCGAATGACGGCCGCGCTGAAGGCGGAATGGCGAGCGCACCGCGACGAGGCGAAGCGACGGGACTGGCAGGAGAAGGAGATGTACCTGACTCGCGAGCAGGCCGCGGCTGGCGAGCCGTGTCGGGGCTGCGGACTCCCGATCATCGATGGCCTCGGGAACTGGCCCGGGACGATGTACCTGACGGCGGAGCAGAGGGTCGAGTACGAGGCCGATCAAGAGCGCTATAAGGAAATGCATTCGGACTGCGACGCGCATCGGTGGAGTATGTCTGGGTCCAGGGCGACACACTGTGGCTACTGTTGCCCGCCCATCCCGATGTCGCGCGAGCAATTCGACCACATCCACCGCATCTTCACGAGCAGTCCGCGCCGCGAGGAGGAGCTTGACATTTGGGAGCGCACACTGACCTGCGGTCATGTCGTCGAGCAGAGCGTGCACCACACCAATCTGCATCCGAGCTTTTCGACGGCATTGTGTCCGGAGTGCCAGATGACTCGTGGCGTCGTTACCTCGACGAAGACGGTCGAGGCCTCCGCGCGGAAGGCGGAGGCCGAACGGAAGCATGATGACCGAGTCGCCCGGGCTGAGCGGGAACTCAAGATGGCAGAGAAGGCCGCCGTGGAGGCCCGGAAGAAGCTCAATGAGCTACGGGTGAACAGGTAGCCTAGGAGGCGAATCCGGACGTCGAGAAGAGGGGGTAGCGTGGCTATTAGCAGCGGTGATGAGCTGGCCGAGACGGTTGGCGAGTCGAGCGTTGAGAGCATCCCGGAATCCAAGTACCCCGACGTCGTGGCCTTGATTCCAGAAATGTCGGACGAGCTACGCGCCGAGTTGTTCGAGTTGGTTCCGGGACTCCTGCAGTTCTCGCTCGATGCGATGAAAGCGACGGAGGAGACGCTCAAGACGACCCTCGCCGCGAACGCACAGGATCAGGCGGAGTTGAGCGCCTCGTTCAGCGAGTTGCAGGCCATCGCAAAAGGCCGTCTTGACCGCGATGGCATCAGCGAGGAACACGAACGTTTCCTCTTCGAATACCTCATGAAATTGCAGGACACGCGGGTCGAGAGCAGTCGCGAAAACAAGCAGTTCATCGCGAACGAGGCTGCTGCTGCCCGTCGGGCGAAGATGTTTCAGTCGTCGCTGCCTGTGCTCGAGATGGCGATCATGGCCGGCGCACGGATCATGTTGACCCGCGGACGCTGATAGGCGATGAACATCTCGTCCGGGATCTTCCGGATAGCAAGGCCGTTCAGGTCTGCGCCCCGCCGTTTTTTCGCGCTGGTCAGTGAGTACCGACGTCCGGCTGGACCTGCGATCTGTGCGCAGTGAGGTGCGTGCGGGAGTGCGCTGAGCCCTTCGACGGGGAGATAAAAGGAACTTCCCGCATTCCACACGAACAGGAACAGCCCTCCCGCGGTCGGGTCAGAACCCTGCGGCGGGTTGAGCTCGCTGTGGAATTGCATGCAGGGCATCCAACAAGCGTGAGGCTCTCCACAGACTGGCGTTAACGTGGGACGGACGAACGCGCGCGTCGTTCATGCAATCTCGCTCCTGCGAGGAGCACAAGGCTCCACGGCCCGAAGAGGATGAGCTTCAGCGCGTTCCACAGGGCGAGGAAGAACAGGAGGTAGAGCCACTTGCTCCACCCTTGTTCGATGAGTCCGGTACAGGTCACAGCGATCAGCAGGTAGATGACGCCGAGGAGCATCGCGGGGATGCCCCATTTGAGGCCGCGACGGGTGCGGAGCACGTCGAGGAGGATGTTGGTGGGCATCCATCTGCGGAGGAAGACGCGGGTGTGGACGCTGGCGTTCCAGAGTCGATTCAGGAGCATGACATGGGCCTCACTTTCGCACGCAGGACAGCGGTGGTGTGGCTCGGTCCTGAGTGGTTGAGTGCCCGAGGTACCTCTCGAACGGTCTGCCGTTCCCTGCTTCTGAGGGGTTGGCGCGTGGTTGCTCCTGCCACCGCCAGGATACCCAAGTGCTCAGCGAGAAGGAAGGGCGAGCACTTTGAGGCGCTCCAGCGTCACAGTGCTTAGAGGGTCCGCCCGCCCGGTCGCTGCGGGGACTCTTGGGGCTCGCTAGCGTCCTGTTGAAGGCCGGTGAGCATGTCTCGGGTGCGTTCGTAGTCGATGCGTTGCGCATCGTCGACGGGTACGGGCCCCAGTGGGCTGGTCGAGGTGGTGCTCCATCGGTCGCGGTACGCAGCAACCGCACGGACCGCGACGATGCGAGCCTCGGCGTCGAGGACGTCGAGTCCTGCCGTCCAGGGAACAGGCTGTTCGAGCGCTGCTGTGGTGAGAGCGTTAAGGCGTTTGACCATGAGGTGTTCGCGTTCTTCGAGCGCTCGCTGCATCTCGAGATCAGTGATGCCAGTAGCTCGCGGGACAACACCAGCGATGAGCCCTGCGACTCGGCGAGCGCTGGGAGGGTAGGTGCTGGTGAGCTTTTGGATCCGGTACCGCAGCATCGACCCGAGATCATCGACCTCGTCGAGGTTTCCTGCGTGCACGACCCGTGGCAGGAGGTTTTCGATGTCGTGGCCGGCGGCTTCGAGACGCCGCAGCTCGGTGGTCAGGACCCCGAATGACTCGGTCTGGACGAGTTCATCGACCGCTTCGGTGGTGAGGCCACCTTGCTCAAGCAGGGCGATCCATCGGTGTTGCTGAGCTTCTTGGGCGATGGTGTCGTATTCGGCAGCCAACTGCGCCAGCGATCCCCCCGCTTCGTGCTCAGTGGTGATCGTGTCGTGGGCGGATTGTTCGGCACCGACGTGTTGCAGAATGCCGTAGAGGATGCTCCTGGCAGTCATCTGCAGGTCGTCACGGTGTTGATGTTCTTCGAGGTGATGTTGGTCGGTGGCGATGTAGGCGTGGTTGGATTCCCGGCCGCGAGTCATCGCAACGTAGAAGGACTCGCGGGTCATTTCTGGTGACGAGACGATCGCGTGCGCGGTATCGACCGTGGAACCTTGTGCGCGGTGCGCGGTGATCGCGTACCCCAGCTCGACATGTTCGCTCACATACGCGGCAGGAAGGGTGATGGTGGTGCGCCATTTGGAGTGGGCGCGGCGGACAGTGAGAGATCCGTCATCGTTCGCGCGGGTCACGGTCCACCGGTCGCCGTTCTTCACCCACCCTCGCCCTATCGCGAGTCGCCGATCGTTCTTCCGGGTGATGACCAGGTCGCCACGGGAAGCCTCGTTCCCGTCATGGAGCCGTACGCCGTCGAGAGCGACGTCACCGGCGAGAATGCGGTCGGTGCGGGCGCGGGTGTTGAGTTCGGAGACGGTGTCGAGGGTCTCGGCCACCAATACCGATGCTTTCCCTTCGGCTTGGTCGGCGCGCCATGCCTGATATGCCTGCTCGAGGATGTCCTCGTAGCCGCCGGGGGTGATGAGGTCGTGGTCGAGGTAGGTGTCGATGACGTCGGTGTCCCCGATCCGCAAGCCGAGGGAGGCGTGTTTCTCCCACTCGTTGCGGAACCGCCTGACGTCGGTGAGCTCCGGGGCATCGTCCCGGTCACGGACGACCATTCCGAACGCCCCACCCGCATCCACGGCCGCGAGCTGCGCCCAGTCGCCGACAAGGAGTACCTTCGCGCCGGCCTCGGTGGCGTGGGTGGTGATGGTGTCGAGCGCGAGGGTTCCGGCGAGGGAGGCTTCGTCGATGATGACGAGTTGACCGGGTGTGAGGTTCCAGTTGCCGTGGCGGTGTTCGTGGAGCCACTTCGCCGTGTTCTCCGTCGAGATCCCCAAATCCCCGGCCAGGACATCAGCGGTAGCCGCAGACGGCGCGAGACCGATGACAGCGCCCGTGCCGTGGCGTTTCTCCCACGCCCGCCGCAACGCGGACATCGTCGTTGTCTTCCCCGTCCCTGCCGGGCCGACCAGGACGTCGAGGGTGCGGCCGGAGACACCAATCTTCGCGATCGCGCGCTCCTGATCCGGTGACAGCACATGCCCGTCTCGGTTCTTCGTCCGCGCTGCCTGCTCAACCCATGCCAGCGGCACCGTCGGCGCGCTCCTGTCGTTCGACGCGGCGAGGAGACGATCCTCTGCCGCGAGCACCTGTTCAGACGAGAACACGGTCGCGGCTTTCGGGCGGAACACGCTCGACCCATCTGGGCGGCGGAACGTCGGCGGGCTCGACGCGAGCTCCGGCGGGCTCAACTGCAGAGAGACACGTTCTGCGGCGTCGACGATCTGCCGGGTGATCTGGTCACGGTCGGTCGCGGACGCGAACCGAAGTCCCATCGTCTGCCGGACTACCTCGGCGTGGAGGTTCCACCGTTTCCACGTTGACCGCCGATCACCCACCCGCGCCACCACGTCCTCGGCAACCTGCTCGAGATCGCCGAGGGGGATGTCGTCCGCGCGCAGCAACGGTTCCCCAGCACTCCCGGCCAGGAGGGTTGTGGCCCACGTCGGAGCGTCCTCTCCGAGAAGTTCGGTGGCGCGGTCTCGCCAGCCGGTGGTGAGGTCGCGCAGCGACTGGTGCTGCTTCGGAGGCCGCGTCTCCAACGTGGCCTGTTGCCGGAACTGCCACAACAACTTCGGAGACGGCTGCCTCCCATGTTTGACCACGTACTCGGCGACGAGGCGGTCCTTGACCTGCTCGATATCACGGGTGCGGGAAGAGAACTTGTCCATCAGCTCCTGCGGCACCCCGGCGATCTCCCACGCCGTCGACCGCCCCGCACCACGCTCCCGCGCCTCCCACCCCACGTCGAGCATCGCTGTGAGGTGGTCGGAGAGGACCGCGTTGTAATGTTCCGACAACCCCGTCACCGCAGCATGGATCGCCCGGGAATCGAGGGTCCGCCACTTTCCGTCATGAACGGCCTGGACACGGTTCGCGACGACGACATGGGTGTGGAGCTGCGGATCCGATGCTCTCGAGTCGTAGTGATCGTACGCTGCCGCGATCACACCTTCGACTTCGACCTGGGCGACTGCGCCCCGCGGCCCTTTCGCGCCGATCCGGGTCATCGCGACATCGCGCTCGAACAGCGCGATCACATCTTGGATCGCGGCGTGATGCGCCTGGGCAATCAGTGCCTGTATCCCACCGTCAGCGATCGCCCAGAGCGTCGAGACGGACTTCGGGACTGAGAACGTCAGATCGAACCCAGCCACCGGCGTGCCCGTCGGCTTCGCCGCCTCCTCGGCCGCGATCAGAGCGGTCTGGATCGCACGCTCCTCGTCGGTGAGAGTGCCGGAGAGTTTCTCGATGCGACGATCGACACGTTCCGCGGCGGTGGCGAATTTCCGGTACGGACGCCCCAGTTGCTCGACGCTGTTCGGGTCCTGCCCGAACCCCATCAAACGCCGCAACTGCTCCTCGCTCACTACCGTGCCCGCGGCCACGCCCCCGGGGAGCCCGACGAGCCCGGATCCTGTCCATGTGCCAGGAGGCGTGCCTGATTCGAGGTAGTACCTGGTCAGCGCAGAGGCGGCGTCACGGTCCCCATCCCCCGCCACAACAGAGTTCAGCAGATACCGGTATCCATCACCGGCGGTCATCACCCTGATTGACACGGTCACACGCTTCAGGTGCGACGCGGCGCTTCTGCGTGACTTCGACCGAGGACGAGGTGCACTCGGCGATGCTGTCGCGTCTCGTCACCCGGTCAGACTCGGTGCGTCGCCATCGCTGGCGGTGACCGCGCAGAGCAGCCACGCACGCGTGGGCACGGCGAGATCACGGGGATTGAAACCGACACCGTTGCACGGCGCGTTGGTCCCCGAACGGAGAGAGACGGACCGGGAGAAGGTAAGCAATCCCGGGCCGCAAGAGACGTAGTGGCGCCCAGACGAGACTGACTTGACCGTGCCGTCCAGCTTGCACCGAGCTCGCACGCTGCGGGAAGAGAGGGGGCCAGCTGGGCGGTCGACTTAGCTTCCCGGCGCTGGTTTGCGTAGAAGGGCGAGATGGTGCGGGCTCTCGATCGTCACCCAGGGCGTGCCGTTCTCGGTCTCGCCAAACCCTCCCTCGACGATGAAGTCGAACGAGTACTCGGAGCTGGGATCGAGGTCGGCGAACTCTTCGACGTGTGCGCGCTCGAGCGTCTCCCGGATATGTGTGTCCGGTATCCGCACGGCGGGGAGGTTCTCGTGCCGGAGGCCACTGTTGATCCACCCGTAAGGAGCCCGGACGATCGGACCCCAGACGATGCGTCGACGACCTGACGTCGGGACGTAGTCAGAGACGTGGGTGCAAGCGTCCCGGACAGTGCTCTGGGCGCCGTCGGATAAGGTCAGCGGCATTGTGGACGTCCTGAATGCGGGGTCATCGCGCAGCCGCCGAAGGAGCGGGCGAAGACCGATCGAACTGGCGTGGGTCTGGCGATTCCCGTGTCGAGGATCGTGCCGAAGGCCGGGCCGCGCACCGGTGGGTCCGTCGGAGTCAGTGGTAGAGGCCCCGCCGGGATCGGAAGTGTCGAGTCGGAGTACAAGCTCGCTGGCATCGTTCCAGATGGCTTCGTCTTCTCTCCTTTCCGCCTCGAAGGCGGCGCTCTTCGTGTCCGGGGACTTCTCCGCGCAGGTTCCGACGTGGTCGTGCGAGTAGAACAACGCAGGCTGCCCGTTGACGCTCTGGGAGCGGAAATGAACGGTCGCTCCGCAGGACCGGTCAGGGCAGGTCAGGCGTCCGCGATAGGTTGCCCGCTCTGCGGGGCTATAGCGCGCGAGTGTGGCGGCGCTGATCTCGCCTTGGCCGTCTACGCGGGCTGTCTGCATGAGGTTTCCTCGTCAGGGATTGTGTGTGGTCGAGCTGGGCGGACTGACGGCGTAGGCGTTTCGGATCCACGTTCGCATTTCAGCGGCGACGGAATCCTCGAGGGCCTCTCGGAACGGGCCGTTGAGGAGCGGCCAGACACAGTGCTTGACGACCACCGGGTGTCGGTCCGGATCAGGACAAATGATCGCGCCAATCAAACGGACGTACTTCATCGCTGCCTCCTCCCCCATCGACGTGATCGCTGCGACGACGGCTTTGAGCGCCTTCTCGATGAGCGCACCCAGCCAGTCATATTCATCGATCTCGAATGCACGGGCCACGCCTGAGCGCTGCCGGTAGATGTCCGTGACCTCGGCCTCGTCAGTCCGAGACTCGGAAGTGGCCTCACGCAAGAGCTGCATGACGCGGGCCACAAGGATCTCGGTGGATGCGTTCGCGAAGTCGCCCATCTCGTCGTACACGCGGCAGATCGCCGCGATCACGACGCACCACAGGTGGCGACTCTTCTTTTCGCGCGGTCCTGCGTTGGAGAGTCGCTTCTCCATCTCTTCGGCGATCCCGTCGGAGATCTCGGTCGCGAGAATCTCCACGGCATCGATCTCCCTGTCGCTCTTTACTTGATCGATGAGGGCGAGAACCAGTTCCATGATGACGCCGGTGAGCGCGGGCCGCCGTTCTCTAAAGGTGCTGTTGACAGTTGTCTGGTTGGCGGCCGGTACGGTGTTCTCCCATCGTCGGGGCTCAGCCCAGTGCTTCGCCTTTGTGCGGGTGGTCTCAGCTGTCGTGCGCAGACCCGCGATGAGGACACCGCCGTGCCGGGCGCCGCCACAGGGGCATGCACAGGTGTAGCTGGTGGCAGTCTCGCAACTCGAGGTGTGGCTCATGGATTTCGCGGTTCTTTCGCTGGGGGGACATGAAGCGTACGGTCAGATTCAGTGCTCCGATCACTTTCCGCTCTTGATCGCGTCCGCTGCTACGACGGATGCATCTGCTGTCCGAGGGGGTCTCGAGCCTCGGCCAATCCCGAGACCCGTTCAAACTTAGAACTCGTGTTGGAAGACGGTCTTTCCGACGGTGCGTCCGCCGCGCAGTTCTGTCAGTACAGCCGGTGCCGACTGGATCGGCACGGTGTCTGCCACATGTACCTTCACGGCGCCGTTGGCGACCAGGTCGAGCGCGCGGCGGAAGAAGTCGCCGACGACCGCGGGTTTGGTGGCCGCGAAGGCGCCGAGGTTGAAGCCGATCACGCCCTTGCCTCCGAACCAGAGGGCATTGCTGCTGATCTGCTGGTCGCCGGCCTGAGCGGCATCGCCTACTGCCAGCAGCCGCCCGCCGAGACGGAGCAGGTCGATGCAGGTGGAGCGGGCGGGGCCGCTGACCGGGTCGGCGATAACGTCGAACTGGTCGGCGGACTGCTCAGCGAGGTCCTTGCGCAGCCACACCTCGTCATATCCGAGATCGAGGGCTGCCTGGCGCTTCTCCTCGCTGCCGACGACACCCACAACTCGTCCGGCTCCGAGGTGCTTGGCGACCTGGCCAAACTGCGATCCGAGCCCTCCGGCGGCTGCCTGAACCAGGACGCTCTCACCTTCGGTGAGGCGGGCGACGAGTTCGAGGGCGATGAGCGCGGTCGTGGTGTTCGAGGGCACCGCAGCGGCCTCGGAGATGCTGAGGCCCTCCGGAAGAGGAGCGACGAGATGAACGTTCGTGACGGCGACCTGTCCGTAGGCACCGCCGCCGTTGATGGTCAGTGCTGCGACGTCCTGACCGACGGTGAGTCCTTCCGCGCCCTCACCCAGCGCACGGACCTTGCCCGATGCCTCAATGCCCGGCACCCACGGCACCGGGAGGTCGGGAACCAATCCTTCGGAGAACAAGGCTTCAACGTAGTTCGCGCCCGCGAAACGGACGTCGAGCGAGACCTGGCCCGCCGCGGGGGTGGGCTCAGGGGCGTCGCCATACTCCAGAGTGCCCGGTCCTTCGTAGCTGGTGATCTGAACTGCCTTCATAATCGGTCTCCTGTATTTGCTTCATGTATGCCTGCTGTATCGTATCAGGTCTCTGCTATTGGATGCCACGATGAAGGAGGACGCATGAAGAAGCGTGAACTCGGCTCGACCGGCCGCGATGTCACCGCCCTGGGGCTGGGCTGTATGGGGATGAGCTGGGGCTATAACGAGAGTGGCCGAGACGATCAGGAGTCCGAGGCGGCCATCGTCGCGGCTGTGGACGCAGGTGTCGACTTCTTTGACACGGCGCGGATCTATGGCGACGGCCACAACGAGCGACTCGTCGGTCGCGCCCTGGCGGACCGTCTGAATGTGGTCATTGCGACCAAGGGCGGGATCGTCGTCGACGACCTGGAGGCGCGCACGATGCATCGGGACGGGTCGCCGGAGGTGCTTCAGCGGCAGATCGACGAGAGCCTGCGGAATCTCGGGCGGGACGTTCTGGATCTGTACTACTTGCATCGCGTGGACCCGGACGTCCCTCTTGAGGAGAGCTGGGGTGCATTGGCGGAGGCCGTCGAGGCCGGAAAGGTGCGCTGGCTCGGTTTGTCGGAGGTCAGCGTCGACCAGGCTTCCCGCGCTCAAGAGATCCACCCGGTGACCGCGATCCAGTCAGAGTTGTCGTTGTGGACCCGCGACGCCCTCGGCGAGGGGTTCTCCGCTAAGAGCGCCGGTTTTGCCGGAGGGGCAGATCAGGCGTCGGGTGACGTTGTCGCATGGGCTCGCGATCACGGCGCATCGATCGTGCCGTTCGCCCCGTTGGGTCGTGGGTTCCTCACGAACACCCTCCGCCCCAGCGATTTCGAGGAGGGCGACTTCCGGAAGACGAATCCGAGATTCGCGTCGGAGGCGTTCGAGCGCAACAGCGCCATCACGGGCACGGTACAGGAGATCGCTCGCACGCATGGGGCGACGGCGGCCCAGGTGGCCCTCGCGTGGGTGCTCGATCTGGGAGAGCACGTCATCCCGATCCCGGGGACGCGACGGAGCGCTCACCTGGCGGAGAATCTCGCCGCGATGGAGGTCAACCTCGTAACGTCCGAGCGGACGCGCCTGGATGACGTCCCGGCCGCGGTGGGCTCGCGATATTAGGGTGTTGAAGATTGCGAGACCCCGTCGACTGTGGCGATTGCCAGCAGGGGCGGGGTCTCGTTGTTCCACGCGACGGCCAGTAGTGAGTCGGTCATGAGCTCGCGATGGACGACTGCGTACTCTTCGCCGCCGGTTACGCGCCACCGCGCGGAGCCCGGAATATGGGTGAGATGGCCGATAGGCAGACCGATGCCACGGCCGTCGGCCTTGGCGATCGCTTCGTATGCGGTCCACGCAGTGAGCGCCTCGTGCTCGGCGAGCGGCGCGAGAAGTTCGACGACGGCCGGCGGGACGCTCCGGGAGCAGGGTTCAACGTCGATTCCCACCGGATGCTCAGCGGTGAAAGCCACGGCGACAGTGAGGTCGTCATGGGAGACGGAGACCCGGGGCCACCCGCTGGTGCTGTACGGGCGTCCACGACCATCGCGTCGCAGGTCTGCCCGGCGAGGCTCGTTCCAGGCGCGGATGCCTGTGCGGAGTATCCAAGCTGCAGCCAGAGATCTGTGTCGGAACGCGGGGCGTTTCCGCGCAGCATGCCGCAGGTCGTCCTCGTGCACGTCGATCCCGGTCACGAGCTGGAGGGACTGCTCATCGGAGAGGATGAAGGCGGCAACGTCGACGCACGCCCGACGAACCAGCCGGATGGCGTGGGTCAGGCGCGCGTCGACGTCACGCGCGAGGCGTGCATCTATGCCTCCTCGCCTCGCAGCACAACGGCGACTCGGCGGAGCAGGCCGCGTAGCTGGTCGCCTTCTTCGACGGTGAATTCGTCACGGAGGCGTTGCTCAACATTGCGGGCGCCTTCATCGGCACGGAGCACTAGGGCCTCGCCCGCAGCGGTAAGCGTGACAACATTGACACGACTGTGAACATCGGAGGGCACCCGGTCAATGAGGCGCTTGTCTTCGAGCTTGGAGAGGACGTTGGCCATCGTCTGCGGCGTGACCAGTGCCGTGCGCGCGAGTTGCGCGGCCGACTGGCCAGGCACGTAATACAAGGCCATCATGGTTGCGTACTGGGCGACGCTGAGATCGTAGTCGCGAAGGGCCACGGACTTCTCCGCGATGATCGCTTGCTCGGCCAGCTTCACATACGTGCCGAGCCGTGCGTCAAGATCTTGCGCGAACGCCTTCTCGCCGCGTCGGGGGGGTGAGAGCTTCGGATCACTCCATTGAGATGTCTGAATCGCAGGCATCTTCCTAGCATACAGTCCCTGTCGCAAGACAGAAGTATGACACGTCGTGACGAGGTGCACATCCTCAAACCCCATCGTTCAACGCCGCAGGAAACATGTGGCCAGATTTGTTGCCGAGCACGCCACGGTCGACCAACGCCTGTAGTGCACACGCTGGCCGCAAGTCTGGCCGTTCAAGCCTTTGGTGAAGGGACGTTTGAATGGCGAGGACGACGTCGCTGCCGATGATGCCTGCCAGGCGCGCCGGGCCGACCGGTAGACGGTAGCGTCGCCGGATATCGAGATCGATCTCTCGGAGCGGTGCTCCCCGATCCACAAAATCGAAAACTGCATTGAGGTAGGGAATGAGCACGCGGTTAACGATGAAGCCGGGCGTGCCGGGAACCTCTACGAGGTGCTTGTTGAGCTGAGCGGCAAGCTGGCGCGCCCGTCTCTGGTGACTTTGCGGCGCGGGCCCTGCCACGAGCTCGACGAGCCGATTCCGATCGGCCGGATTAAAGAAGTGCAGCCCTACGAGTCGGCGGGGGTCCGCCAAAGCAGAGGCAATGTCGTCGACGGCGAGGCTGGACGTCGTTGTCGCCAAGACGATGGCTTCTGGCACCGCTCGCTCGACCTCGGAGAGGACCCGCTGCTTGCCTGCGAGATCTTCGCTGATCGCCTCGACGATGATATCTGCACCTGCGAGCGTTTCGAGATGGGGACTCGAAGCGACATGCGCGGTGGCGCCGGAGACGTCTCGAAGCACGGCATTGCTCGCCGCCGTTGCGCGCTCCGGATCGCGGGCCACGATGGCCACGTCGATTCCGGCACGCAGAGCTGCACGCGCAATGCCCTGGCTCATGGTGCCGGCTCCGATCAGGCCGAGTGTTCGTATCGGAGGCACGTCAGTTTCGTGCTGCTCGGGGCGAGAGGCTGTCTCCGGCTCGGCCGCCCCGAAGATGGAATACGGGATCCCGCAGCCGAGATACATTGCATCGGCGATCACGGGCATGGGCACGCCGGTCTCGTCGTGGAGCTCATTGGCTGCGTTGAGTAGGGTCTCGATGAGCTGATCACCGTATGTGTTCGCGTTGCTCACTTGTGTCCTTCCGTCTCGGTTCGCTCATCGGCGGCGATGGTGGGCCACCGCTTCTCGTGAGCGATTCGGATCAGTTGCGGGTCGGAGCCCACCACCACGGCGTGGCCGACGGCGGTAAGCATAGAAAGGTCGGAAATGTGATCGCCGTATCCCCAGGTCTGGTCCGGTCGGAGCCCATAGCGGGCCGCCGCCTCTTCGACGACGAGTCGTTTGCCCTCTCCAATGCGTGAGCGCACGATCTCCCCGGTGAGGACACCGCCTTCTTCCACGAGCTCGGTGCAGAAGACCTCGCTCGCATCCAGGAAGGACGCGAGTGGATCAAGGCACGGGTGGAAGGAACCAGACACGAGGAACACCAGCCGGCCGGCGCGGCGGTGCTCGCGCACCGCGTCAAGGGCAGCTGGAATGAGAAAGCCGGGGCATTGGATGTGCTGTTCGAACCAGGCCCGTCCGGCTCTTGTCAGGTCAGAGAGCTTCTGCCCTGACCAGAGCCGGTAGTACGCCCGGTTCCCCTCCTCGCGCGGCAGCCCAGCGACGGTGCGCTGGAACCGTTGCCAGGGCGTGGGCAGGCCGCGGGCCTGATCCTCGAAGTAGTAGTCGAGGAAGGACTGCATGGACTTCATATCGATGAGGGTCTCGTCGACATCGAAGAAGGCGGCGCTCCCAGTCTCGGTCGGCTCCGTAGCGACGAGTCGGATCATGGCGTGAAAACCACCGCTGCGTTGTGACCGCCGAATCCTGCCGAAACCGATAGCACCGCACCGGAGTCCAACGGCCGTGCTGAACCGGTGACGACATCGATTGGGATCGCCGGGTCTACGTCGCTGGTGTTCGCGGTGGGCGGGATCTGCCTGTGATAGACAGTCAAGGCCGCGATGGCTCCCTCGATCGCTCCGGCGGCGGCCAGTGGATGACCGGTGACGCCCTTGACCGACGTAACCGGAACCGTGTCACCAAAGAGTCCGTGCAGTGCGCCGCCTTCGGAGGCGTCGTTGAGTGGGGTCGACGTGCCGTGCGCATTGACGTGGCCGATGTCTCCGAGCACGAGCCCGGCGTCGCCTTCCACCGCCTCCCGGATCGCCGCTTCCAATCCTTGCCCGTCAGGTCGGGGTGCGGTGACGTGATGCGCGTCCGTGCTGGCCCCATACCCGGCCACATGGGCGTAGACACGCGCGTTGCGGGCACGGGCATCTCCGTCGCGTTCGAGGATGAGCGCGGCGGCTCCTTCGGCGGGAACGAAGCCGCCGCGCTGGCTGTCGAACGGTCGTGAGGCTTCGGACGCGTCGACGGATGGATCGACGAGCGCTCCCATGTTGGCCAGGCCCGCGAGGATGGTCGGCGAGAGGGCGCTCTCCGATGCGCCGACCACGACGAGGTCGCATCGTCCGTCGCGCAGGAGCTGCCGGCCGTGCCCGATGGCCGTCGCACCGGAAGCGCATGCGGTCGCCACGACGTGAGCTGGCCCCCGGATGCCGAACTCTATGGAGAGAGAGCCCGCGACCATGTTGGGCATCCACATCGGAACCAGCATCGGCGAGACCTGCTCAGTCCCCTCGGTCAGCAGAGCCTCCGTGGCGGTTTCGAAGGTGTCGGTGCCACCGAGAGAGTTGCCGAACACGAGACCGATGCGCGAGGCCTCGATAGCGTCGAGTTCGATCCCGGAGTCGTTGATCGCCTCGCGGACGGCGATGATCGCCAGTTGCACAAACCGAGCCAGCCGCCACGCCTTGGACGCGCCGATGGCCTTGCGGACATCGAAATCCGGAACCCGAGCGATGGGTCGACGCTGTCGATGACGGGCGATGCTCTCGTGCCTGGCTGCGGTTCCGACCCCGGCGAGGATGGTTGCCCAGTTCGCGTCTTTCCCGATCCCGGCTGGGCTGATCATCCCGATGCCGGTGACGGCGACATCAGGCAGGACCTTGCCCATCAGGACTCACCCTTTCGCTCTTCGATGAGAGCGACGGTCTCGTCGAGGGTGTGCTCGGGAAGGATGATGCCCTGCTCGATCGAGACGTGAAGCTTTTTCTGCAGATCTAGGAGCAGTTCGACGAGGGCGAGCGAGTCGAGTCCGAGCTCGTCGAGGGTGACTGCACCGTTGGTGGTCTCCTCGGCCGGGACGCCGAACTTGTCGGTGAGGATCGAGATGAAGCCGTCGCGGATGGTGTTGGTGTTGGACACGGTGTTTCCTTTCGTTGGGTCTTACTCAGGAGGCCGAGGAAGTCAATGCGGGGGCGTTGATCGCGGCCGCACCCCAGGTCGCGCCGCCTCCAAAAGAGGCCATGGCGATGCGTTCGCCCGGCCGGATGTGACCGCGGCGAAGCGCATCGTCCAGTGCGAGCGGAATCGAGGCGCCGGCAGTGTTGCCAACGTGTTCGAGATGGAGGCTGACCTTGACTGCGTCGATGTCGAGGCGGTCGGCGACGGCATGAAGGATGCGTGCGTTCGCCTGGTGACCGACGAAATGCGCGATGCTGTCGGCATCCCAGCCGACGGCGTCGAGCGTCTGACGGGTAATCTCCTCCATGTTGAGCACCGCCTGTAGGAACACGGCCTGGCCCTGCATATGGAAGTAGGGGTCATGCGTGTCGTCGGCGCCGTCCAGCGTGGTCGGGTTGCCGTTAGCGGTGATGAGATCGGCGAGCGCACCGTCGCTACGAAGCCTGATGTCGTGCACGGCTCCGGGTGCTTCCGGATCGCCGGCTTCGACAACCACGGCGCCCGCTCCGTCACCGAATATCGCCACGGTGGCGCGATCTGTAGGGTCGAGCAGGCGGGTGAACGTCTCAGAGGCAATGACAAGGCTCCGCTGCGAAGTGCCGGCCAGGATAGCGTCGCGCGCGGTGCGGAGGGCGAAGAGGAATCCACTGCAGACCGCGGCGACATCGTAGGCCGGGATGGTTCCGAGGCCGAGACGGTAGGCCACTTCGGGGGCAACCGCCGGGCAGGCCCGATCTGGGGTAGTGGTCGCGAGGATGAGTTGGTCGATCTCGAGATCGGAGCCGAGGGCTTCGAGCGCTTGCTGGCCCGCTGCAACGGCGAGGTCGGCGGTGGTCTCGGTCGTGGCGACGTGACGCTGACCGATGCCGGTCCGCTTCCGAATCCACTCGTCGGATGTGTCCAGGCGCTGAGCGAGCATGTCGTTGGTCTCCACGTGCGCGGGCACAGCTGAGCCTGTGGCGGTGATGACGGCGGCGAGGGTCATGGTGCGAGTCCTGCTTTCATAGAGGTGTCGGCAACAGAGTGGGCGGTCGCGGCACCAAGTACGCCGAGTTCGACCGCGATGCAGGAGACAGTGAAGCCGCCTCCAGCGCAGACAAACAGGCCGATATCGTCAGGAGCGTGGTTCTCCTGCGCGAGGAGATCATGGACGTTGGCAGGCGTGTCGCCGGCTCCGAGGTGGCCGGTGTCATCGCCGAGGTAGACGATTTCAGCATGCGTGAGGTCTTCGACCGCGGGCACGTAAAGGTCGCCGATGACTTTGCGTCCCACGCGCGGCAGTGCGAGGTAGCGCAGCCGCGGCGAGTCCAGGCTGACGCCTGCATCGCTGACGGCAGTGCGGATGACGTGCTGGAGTGCGTCTCGCATGCTCGTGTTGAAGGCATCACCTCGTCCTGACCGGAGGTAGGCCTTCTTCGTGCGTCGCACGTCCAAGATGTCGCCGTGCTGACCTGGAGCCCAGGTGTAGGGGTCATTTCCGTGGTGCAGGCCTTCGCCGTCAAGGACGGTAGTCGCAGCACAAGCCAGGAGCTGGGGGTGGCCGGGGCGAGGCTCGGTGGTTAACACGAGCGCCGTGCCGGCGTCGCCATACCAGAGGAATGAGTCGCTGTTCCAGCGGTCGAAGTCTCCAGCGAAGATGTCAGCGGTCGTCACCAGGGCAGTAGTCGCGTCAGGATCGCAGAAGAGCCGTGCGACCGCAATCTCGATGGCCGTCTCACCGCCGTTGCACATCGTCTGCACGCCGACAGGCAGAGCGTGGACGGCTCCGATCTCATGGGCGATGTGATGAGCGGGCGACCAGAAGTCGTGGCCCTGGTGGTGGATCCATGCGTGCACGAGGATGTCGATGTCCTCACCGTGAATCTCGGCTCCATCGAGCGCGGCTCGAGCCGCGCCGATCGCCAACCGGGGAGCTCCCGGTTCGGTCGCGGCAGGTAGCTGGCGGGCGCCGACGGTCTCGGCGACCAGACGCGCCACCTTGCCTTCCTCGAGAGCGGTCGTCGTGGTGACCGTCGGGGCCAGGGCGGTGCGAATCCCCGCGATGGAAATGTCCGGCGGGATCTTCATGGCCGGTCCTCCTTCCGACTGGTGTTGGCGATGGGAGTGTCGAAGGTCAGGATGATTGACGCTGCGGGCTGCGAGTCCTGACTGATCTGGACGTCGGTCGTCAGGGGCAGACTCAAGCTCTGCGGTTCCCGGACGGCTGCGACGAGATGAGTAGATGTGTCCAGTTCGACATAGGTGCTGAAGTCTCCGTCGACCTCGGCGAGCAGGGAGCCAGCCCCGGGCGCGGACGGGCAGGTCGCATGCACCAGCTGGCGCGCGGCCTCGACCATAACCATCGCGGGCGCATGATCCTGGGCGTGGTCGAACATGCTGCGGTTGTGAAACGGCAAGCGCAGCGTGGCGTGGCCACCGCTGGCGGTAACCGTTGGGGGGCCGATGGCCACGTTGTCCTCCCGCGTGCATCCCACCTGGCTTGGATCAGCTGCGACATCCTCGGGCGCTCGCATCGTGCTGGTGGGCATCGGAGATCCGCCGCGTGCCCCTGCGCGGAGGAACTGGTAGGCCTCCCTGCCGACGTAGCGAACGTTCAGTTCGAGGGTGCCCACGAAAGTCTCCCCATCGGTTGCGGTGTAGACCGATACGCGCGTGGTGCCGCCGGTGAGTGTTGCGCGCATGCGCTGCGGCTTCTCCAGCGAGACCTGCATTCGCAGGTCGACGGCCTCGATCCCGTAGCGCGGCCGAGACGCCACCGGGAACGAGGCCCGCCATCTGGTGAGGATGAACTGCCGGTCCTCGGCGACGTTCCAGAAAAGGTGTGCCGCTGCGGTGGCCGCCTGACGACAGGCCTCCATGAGTGTGAGGATGTCGACCAATCCATAGCGCATGGATGCGCTGTCGCAGAAGTAAGCGTGCGAACTCGGCAGCTGCGCCAGAAACGAGCCGGCAGCTTCCTCCACGTCGGTGAGGAAAACCTCGTGTACCTGCGCCCGGTGCACGACCCTCCGGTCGATCGTTCGGGTGCTCCTGGCGATTGCTGAACTTGTCATCAATCATCCCCCTTCGTGCCAACTTGACCGCCGCTCAGAGCGACAGCTGCTGACTAGTCAATAACCTAAAGCTGTTATATATCAATCAACTGATAGTCCACAGCTTTTAGCCATGTGTCAAATCATGGGCGCAACACTGTCATGCCGCCACGCGAGACGGCGCATCAGCCCTGCTATCATGACAGCCTACGATTACGTAACAGGCCTCTGCTACTGTTGTGTGCTGTCGAGCGAGCGAGGGATGTCAATGAACGAAGTGGACGTGGTGATCGTCGGTGCGGGTCCAGTCGGCCTGTACCTCGCCGCTGACCTTGCCCAACGCGGCGTGTCTGTGCAGATGGTCGACAAGGCGCGCAGGCCGGTGCGGCACTCCCGCGCCTCCGTGGTGTGGCCGCGACAGCTGGAGCTGCTGCACGGAGTCGGCGTCGCCGACGAATTGATGGATCGAGGCCGTGCGATTGAGGGGGTGGCCTTTCATTCCGATCGAGGAGAGCTAGGCCAACTGCGGTTCTCCACGATCCGCGAAGCGCCCTATCCGTTTGGGTTGGCGGTCTCCCAGGAGATCACCGAACGGGTGCTCATCGACCGTTACGAGGCGCTCTTCGGTCCGCTGCGACGCGACGGTGAACTCGTGGGGCTCGCACAGGACAATGTGGGCGTCGACCTGACTGTGCGCACCGATGCTGGAGAGAACGATATCCGCGCGCAATGGGTCGTCGGAGCCGACGGTGCGCACAGCACCGTCCGTGAGCTTGCCGGGATTCAGTTCACCGGCCCCTCGGGTGCCGCGCGATTCGCGATCGGCGACGCCGGCATCGAAGGCACGCTGTCCACGCGGATGTTGCACTACTTCTACTCCAACTCCGCCGCCATCGGTATCTCCCCGTTCACCGAGGAGACGATGCGGATCGCCGTGTCGATGCCGAGCGACGCCCCCGAGCCAGACCGGGCCTTCTTCCGCCGCGTCCTCACTGAGAACACGCGCCTGGTCACTGATGTGCGCGAACCTGACTGGTCGACGGCATTCGACGTCCGCTTCCGAACAGCGGAGCGGTTCAAGAAGGGGCGCGTCCTGCTTGTCGGAGATGCCGCCCATGTCATGAGTCCGGCGGGCGGGCAAGGGATGAACACCGGTCTTCAGGACGCGGCCAACCTCGGTTGGAAGCTTGCGCACGTGCTCGAGGCCAGGGCGTCGGAGGGGCTGCTTTCCAGTTACGATTCCGAACGTCGCTGGGCGGCAGGACGGGTCGCGGCGACCTCCGGCAGGCTCGCGCGATGGTCTGCAGCCCGCGGCCCGGCCCTAAGCCGCAAGCGCGACGCCGAGATCTTCCTCGCGACGCGGAAACGTCAGCGACCGAATCTCGTCGATGTCATCGCTCAACTCGACACGAGGTATCCGATCGCGGGCGCATCCTCGCATGGATCCCGGCTCGGCGCACGATTCCCATCGTTCACGGGCCACGTCCCGGACCGCGCACCGTGGTCAAGCTGGCCTGTCCACGATGCCTACGGATACACGCTCTTCCTCTGGCCCGGCACCACTGAGCCCCGCGCGTGGGAGGACATCGTCGCGTCCCTTGCGCAACGGACGCAGCATGTCGTCCGCGATCTGGCGCGCACCGCCTCGCCCGCCTCGTCGCCGGGTCTGGGACGTCGAGCTCATTACTTCCTCGTGCGACCCGATGGGCACGTCATCGAAGAGGGGCGCTTCGCTCGCCCCGGCGACATTCCGTCGCGCGTCATCGGCGGCGCGAGAGCCGCACGACCGCAGCACAACGACAAACACGAAAGGTAGACACACCATGCCGACCTCGGCTTCTACACAATTGACCGCTCGCGAACGGTGGAAACTCCTCGTCCTACTGAGCGCAAGCTTCATCCTCGCCGTCGACTTCTCCGTCCTCAACGTCGCGCTCCCCGAGATCGGACGCGACGTGGGCATCCCGGTGCAAGATCTGCAGTGGATCATCACGGCGTTCGCTCTCCCCGCAGCCGGATTCGGACTGTTGTTCGGACGGCTGGGCGACCTGGTGGGACGGCGCCTGTTCTTCATCGCGGGCATATGCCTGCTGGGCCTCGGCTCCCTCATCGGAGGCATCGCCGACACCAGCTGGCTGCTCATCGCCGGACGCATCGTCCAGGGCTTCGGCGCAGCCGCGGTCGCACCGACGGCGCTGTCGTTATTGACGACCTCGTTCGAAGAAGGTCCCCGCCGCTCACGCGCCCTGGGCATCAACGGTGCTCTGATCTCAGCGGGCTTCACCGCCGGGGCTCTTCTGGGCGGTGTGCTCACCAGCGGATTGAGCTGGCGTTGGGCGTTCTTCATCAACATCCCGATCGCCATCGTCGTGGTCATCCTCACCCCGATCCTGTTCGCTGAATCGCGGCCCAACGAGCGTCCCCGCCTCGACCTCGCTGGCGCGGTGCTGATCAGCGCTGCTCTGGCCTCGCTCGTGTTCGGCCTCACCGTCGCCGGAGAGACCGGGCTGAGCGTGGTCGATCCCTACCCCTGGCTCGCGGCGGCCGTCGTGCTCCTGCTCGTTTTCGGGTGGGTCGAATCGCGCGCGCAGGCACCGCTGGTCCCAGTCCGGATCCTCCGGAAGCGCACCGTCGCGTTCGGCAACCTCGCGGGCTTGACGACATTCTCGATGATGTCCTCCCTGACCTACCTGCTGACCCTCTATCTGCAGGATGTGCTCCTGCTCAACGCTGTCCTGACCGGGATGGTGATCGCGGTCATCGGCATCGTGTCCGTCGTCGCCGCGAACTTCACCCCGCGGATCATCGGCAAGTTCGGGCAGAAGGCGCTAGTCGTTGCTGCGCTAGTCCTCCAGGGCGTCGGATCGATCGTGCTCGCCTTCGCGGGTCCGAACCTGGCCTCGCTCGTGCTCGTCCTGACGGGTATCGTCATCGGAGCACTCGGACACATCGGTTCGATCGTCGGCTACACCGTCACCTCAACGTCAGGACTGCCCGATAACGAACAGGGCTTGGCCACCGGTCTGACGACCACGAGCCAGCAGGTCGGCCTCGCTCTCGGAACGCCCACCATGGCGACCGTCCTCGCCATCAGCATCGGAAATCGTGCTGCCGATGACCCCGCGGCACTCCTGGGCGGCCTGACCACCGCTATCGCCGCCAACGGCATCGTCGTGCTCGCCGTTGCAGTCGTCGTCGCGCTATTCCTTCCCGGCACCTCCGCCACAGCCACGGCATCGAAAGCGACGGACACGGTGACCGAGCCCGCGACCGCCAAGAGCCAGTGAACCCACTCGAATGGAGATAGCAGCCATGACCAAATCAACGATCAGCGTCATCGGTGCCGGACGTATCGGCCAGGCCATCGCAGGACTGGCAGTGCGCCAGGGACACCCCGTCGTGCTCAGCAACAGCCGCGGGCCCGAAACCCTGCAAGCCGTCGTCGACGAGCTCGGTCCGTTGGCCAGCAGCGACACAGCCGCAGGGGCCGCGGCCCAGGGCGACATCGTCGTGATCGCGGTGACCTTCGACGCGATCGAATCCCTCCCCGTCGCCGACCTGACCGGAAAAGTGGTGCTCGACGCCACCAACTACTATGCGCCCCGCGACGGAGTCATCCCCGCAGTGGAAGGCGACCGTGTTCCGACTTCGGTACACGTCCAGCGGGCATTGCTGGGAGCACACGTGGTCAAGGCGTTCAACCACATCGTCTGGTCCGACATCCCCGCAGATGCGCGGCCTTCGGATGCCCTGGGCAGGCGCGGGATCGCAGTGGCAGGCGACGACCTGCCCAGCAAGCAGCGAGTGACCGAGTTCGTTGACGAGATCGGATTCGACCCGGTCGACATCGGAGCGCTTGACGAGAGCTGGCGGATTCAACGGGGAAGCCCGGGATGGATCACGAACTACTCCGCCGAACAGCTGCTCGAGAAGATCACCGAAGCCAACTCCTGGCACAACGCCTGAAGCCAACGAGAGAAAAGGAGACCCGCATGACCCCGCTGACACTCGAAGACGCTCGCCGCATCAGCGACACGGCCCTAGCCACCGCCATCCAACACGGATGGCTCATCAGTGTGGCCGTCATCGATCGGCACGGCAACCTCGTCCACTTCGCCCGACAGGATGGCAGCACTCTCGCCAGCGTGGTGTCTTCCCAGTCCAAGGCCTGGACCGCCGCCGCTGTAGGAGCCTCGACCCACGAACTCCAAGCAGCGGCCCAGCCAGGCCAGGCCGTCTATGGTCTCGCCCACGCGGGTGGGCCGGGCCGTCCGATGACGGCTGTGCCCGGCGCGGTGCCGATCCGTTCCGCGAACGGGGAACTCCTGGGTGCCGTGGGCATCGGCGGTGCTCCCGCGCCAGCGGACGACCAGCTCATATCCGAGACTGCCGCGAAGATGCGTCCGTAGCAGAACGCGAAACCTATGGGACTTCGCAAGAGGTCGTCGATGCTGGCGATCTCAGCTTGATCGAGTCATCTCTCCACGCTTAAAGCCATAGCTCCCATGATGTTCTTGTCAACGCGCGCATCTTTCGACGCAGGCGTCCCCTTGCAAGTACGAGACGTCACGTCGAGTGACGCGACCGAGCCAGTGGCCTCCGAGGCACTCAAGATCGTCTTCGTAATGTCGGGCTGGGCGGAGGTCTTCACGGCCGAACAGACCGTGTCTCTCGCGCAAGGCGCAGTCCTCACGATCCCTCCGAGGCTCGAATGCTACGGGGTCCCGGCCGGGTGGACCCGCACTATCACCCTGTACGCCCAGCCCGATTTTGCCGGCGATCACATTCGCTGGGTGCGCGCCCGTCACCCACTCGTGCATCATGTTCGCCGTGCACTCCAGGAAGATTCAGGTCTGCAACGACTGCAACTGCCGACATCGACCATGACAGCGCTCACGCCGCAGCTGGTGCGCCTGGCCCAGTTGCCTGCCAGCGCAGAGCACCAGTACGCGATGTTCTCAATCGTCGTGGACTTGTTCGCCGCTACAGCACCCTTCTCAGCCGAAGGGCATCGAGCGCCGGTCAGGCCCCGCGACGAGGTACTCAAAGCGATCAACCTACTGCAGAAGTCGCCGGAACGTCGGTGGCGAGCTGAGGAACTCGCACAAGCCGTTTCGCTGTCGCGGGCGCAGCTCAACCGACTATTCCGCGACCAGATCGGTATACCTCCTGCCGCTTATCTGAGCAGGCTCCGGGCAAACCGCATGGCGGAGCTTCTGTCCACGAAACGCGTAACTGTCGCGGAGGCGGCAGCGCGAGCGGGATGGGAGAGACCGGAGATCGCCACTCGTACGTTCAAGAAGCAGTTCGGGATGAGCCCACGCGACTACGCCACGATCGCACGAGCTCAACGCCCTGGGACCGAAGATCTCGCTGAACGCGTGAGCCGGCCCACGCATACTCGGTCCAGTGCTCGGCATCCTCAGTAGATTCGATGCGTTACGCACGCTCATATAACGGTGGTCTTTCATTGAGTGAGTTGCGCCGTGTCAGGAGTTGGCGCGGCCTGCGTCATCACTGCGGGTCATGATCAGAACGTTCGACGCGCCGCTCTGCGGTCAGTCGTGACGGCAACGATCCCGACTCGTCAGATCTCTGAAACTCCGCGGCAGAACAGTTCGCCGTGGGCGCAGCCAACATGGGTGACAGGATCGCATCAGATGCGATTCGTCATCGTCATCCGTTGATTGCCGATCGTGTGTGGGAGAAATCTGGCAGTGGGAATCAGCGACGCCCAGGCACCTCGTGGAGCTCTGATCTGGCGCGTGGGCGCTGACTCTCGCGTGGCGTCCACGCTGGGGCTGTGTGGGCTCGACTTCGTCGGTGTGGCTCGTACCTGCCGGATGAGCTTGTTCGTCGCACACGAGCGCGGACAGGCCCCGAACAGCAGGGAGCCACCGTCATGCCCGACTCCACCCCGACGCCCGCCGCGCGCCTGACCGAACTACCCAAGCCGGTGTTCGCCGATGAACGGGCGACGCTCTATCTCGGTGACGCGGTCGAGCTCCTCCCGCTCCTGCCCGAAGGGAGCATCGACGCCCTGGTCACGGACCCGCCCTACGGGTTGAGCTTCAACGGGCAGGCATGGGATGACGCATCCGGGTTCCGGGAATCCCTTTCGCACATCGACACAAGTGAGATGAGTGCGCCGGAGGTGTTCGAGACGTGGTGCACGGCGTGGGCTGCAGGAGCATTGCATGCGTTGAAGCCGGGTGCGTATGTTGCAGCGTTCGGTGGTGCACGCACTTGGCACCGGATGGTGCGCGGGATCGAGAATGCGGGGTTCGAGATCCGCGACCAGATTGCATGGCTACACACCACCGGAATGCCCAAGAGCATGGACCTCTCGCACGCCATCGACAAGCACCAGGGCATGCAACGCACCGACCGGGTCGTGCAGACCACTGATCATGACGGGGTGCTCGGCGCGACCCGCACGGTCCTGTCCAAAGGCACTCCAGTGACCGAGGACGCGCAGCGGTGGGAGGGGTGGGGTACGGCGTTGCGGCCGGCATTCGAGCCGATCATCATCGCCCGCAAACCCCCGGAAGGAAACCTCGTCCGCAACGTCCTGCGGCACGGCGTCGGCGGGATCAACATCGACGACGGCAGGTTCGCTGACGGCCGGTGGCCGACGAACGTCGCGTTCGACGCTGGCCAGGCGGATGCGTTGGATGTGTTGACGGGGACGTGGCAGGGCGAGTCGCTGTCGCGGAAGTTCCCGATCTTCCGCTTCGACCACAAGCCCTCCACATTGGAACGACCCCGCGCGTTCGGGGTATCGCACACAACCGTGAAGCCGTTGGCGTTGATGCGCTGGCTCGTCACGCTGGTGGCCCCGCCGCACGGAGTGGTGCTGGAGCCATTCGCTGGATCCGGGGCGACGGTGGAAGCAGCGGTCAGCGATGGCTATCGCGTGCTGTGCTTCGAGAAGAATGCGTCGTATGTTCCGCTGGTCCAGTCACGGCTGGACCGGTAGCCGAGCCGTGGTCGGGGGGGGTCTGGCGACGAACGACCTTGCACCATCTCATCTCCGTACTTTCGAACGGTGCCGTGTCGTAGTTGGATGTTCGGGGCTATTCTGAGGTCATGTCCGTCTCTGAGTTGTCCGCGAGCACCCAGAACTATTTGAAGGCTGTGTGGGGTCTGACGGAGTGGTCGTCGGTGCCGGTGACGCCGACGCTGATCGCGGAGCGAACAGGGTTGAAGCTCTCTTCGGTCTCGGATGCTGTCCGTAAGCTCTCTACGCAGGGTCTTGTCGAGCATGCTCCTTATGGTTCGGTGGAGCTGACGGAGACGGGGCGCTCCTACGCGCTGGCGATGGTGCGTCGGCACCGGCTGATTGAGTCGTTCCTCGTCAGTGTCTTGGGGTACTCGTGGGATCAGGTGCATGACGAGGCTGAGCACCTTGAGCATGCGGTGTCAGATTTCATGATCGACCGGATTGACGAGTTTTTGGAGTTCCCCGCCCGCGACCCTCATGGTGATCCGATCCCATCCGCTGACGGGACGGTGCATATCCCGGAGGCGACGCAGCTGACCGAAGTCGGGGCGGGGCACCGAGTGGTGGTCGAGCGCATTTCGGACTCGGACCCGGCGCTCCTGCAGTTCTTCGAAGAGCATGGTTTCGTAATCGGATCAACGCTGGAGATCGGCGAAGGTGCCCCGTTCTCGGACGCACTGGACGCGCGAGTTAAGGGATCGGACACCTCGGTAGCACTGGGGCGTTCGGCGACAGATGCACTCTATGTGTCTGTCGTGGCTAGTTGATGCTGTCACCGCGCAGCTTCGTCGTGGAGTGATGCATGGAGCACGCCTGCTCCGGCAGGGAGCAGCGTGCCATGCCATTCCGCCGTGCGGACCTCGATGATGTCGACTTCCGCTGTGCAGGCCTGGATGCGTAGCCATGTGCCGGGGCGAAGGTGTCGCTCGTCGAGGAAGACCAGTGTTTCGAGTGGCGCGTCGGCGACGCGCGTGATCCTCACGGGAGCCCATCGCGGGCGTGCGAGTTCCCGCAGACGGGCATCTCGGCGGGATTCGATGTGACCGTCTGGGGTGGGGATGGGTTGCCCGTAGGGGTCGTGGGTGGGCTGGTCGAGGGAAGCCTCGATCCGTTGGAGGAAGCGCGGTGAGCTGCTCGCTTCCAATGCGTCGGCATTGGTGGCGAGTTCACTCCAGGGCAGGTCGAGGACGTCGTGGAGGAAGCATCGAAGTATCCGGTTCGCCCGCAGTGCCCGCATCGCTTCGAGGTGTCCCCAAGGGGTGAGGGAGATGCTCTTGTACCGTTCGTGGTCGACGAGGCCGTCATCGACGAGTCGCTTCACCTGTTCGGACACGCTCCCCGGCACGAACCGCAGCGCACGGGCAAGGCCCGTCACCGTAACCGGAGCGTCACTGTTCTCAGTCAGGGACCAGATCGCACGGAGATAGCGTGCTCTGGTCCTTGACCGGTCGCTCTTGCCGCGCATGCGGGATGCCACTACTGAGCGGAAGCGAGTGCCCGACGGCGACGTGTGCTCATGACCCGGGTTCCGATGAGACCGTGCCGGGGGCTGAAGAGGTAAACGAAGGCGAACACGGCTCCATGGGCGAGGACGACCATGCCGCCGGAGGCGGTGTCGAGGTAGTAGCTCAAGTACAGGCCGATGACGGCGCAGGCTGCGGAGATCGCGGGGGCGATGACGAGCATGCGTCCGAAGCGGTCCGTGAGCAGGTATGCGGTCGCTCCCGGGATGATGAGCATCGCCACGACCAGGATGACGCCGACGGCCTGGAGGGCGACGACGGCGGTGAGGGCGAGGAGGCCGAGGAGCGCTGCACCGAGGATCTTCGGGTTCAGTCCGATCGCGTGGGCGTGGGTGGGGTCGAAGGCGTAGAGGGTGAAGTCGCGGCGTTTGGTGACGAGGATCGTGAAGGTGATCGCGCCGAGGATGATGACCTGGGTGAGGTCGGCCCAGGACACGCCGAGCAGGTTGCCGAAGATGATGTGGTTCAGGTCGGTCTGCGACGGGGTGACGGAGATCAGCACGAGCCCCAGAGCGAACAGGGTGCTGAACACGATCCCGATCGCGGCGTCCTCTTTCACCCGACTGGTGTCTCTGACCGCGCCGATGAGGGCGACGGCGAGGAACCCGAAGATCACCGCGCCGAGGGCGAAGGGGGCGCCGACGATGTAGGCCAGGACCACTCCGGGGAGGACGGCGTGGGAGACGGCGTCGCCCATGAGCGACCAGCCGATCAGGACGAGCCAGCAGGAGAGCACCGCGCACACGATCGAGGCGATCAGGGTGGTCGCGAGGGCGCGCACCATGAAGTCGTAGCTGAGGGGTTCGAGGAAGAAGTCGATCAGGTTCATCAGTTGTCGCCTCGGTTCAGGACGTCCAGGCCGAAGGCCAGGGCAAGGTTGTCGGGCTGGAGCACCTCGTTCGGGTCGCCGTGCATGAGCACGCGGCGCATGAGGAGCACGGCCTCGTCAGCAAGGCCTGGCAGGGCGTGGAGGTCGTGGGTGGAGACGAGGATCGTGGTCCCGTCGTCGGCAAGCTCGCGCAGCAGCCGGGTGATCGTGGCCTCGGAGCGTTTGTCGACCCCGGCGAACGGCTCATCCAACAGCAGAATGGTCGCCCCCTGGGCGATGCCCCGGGCGACGAAGGCGCGTTTCTTCTGGCCGCCGGAGAGCTGCCCGATCTGCCGGTTCGCGTACTCGGTGAGCTCCACCCGTTCCAGCGCGTGATCGACGGCGTCGTGGTCAGATCTTTTCGCGTGGCGGGTGAATCCCATGTGCCCGTAGCGGCCGGTCATGACGACATCGCGCACGGTCACCGGGAATGCCCAGTCGACGTCCTCGCTCTGCGGCACATAGCCGACGATCCCGGACTTGCGTGCCTTGGCCGGGTTCTGGCCGTTGACGCGCACGGTGCCGGAGTCAGGGCGCAGCAGCCCCATGATGGTCTTGAACAGGGTGGACTTCCCGGATCCGTTCATGCCGACGAGTCCGCACACGCGTCCTGCCTGGATGTCGAGGGTGGCGTGGTCGAGGGCGAGGACCTCGCCATAGTGCACGGTGACGTCGTGCACCGAGATCGCTGTCGTCATCAGTTGCGTGCCGTCAGCGCGTCGATGATGGTGGTCGCGTCATGGCGGATTAGTTCCAGGTAGGTCGGGACCGGGCCGTCCGCTTCGGAGAGGGAGTCGACGTACAGCACGCCGCCGAACTCGGCATCGGTTGCTTCGACGACCTGCTGCATCGGGGCGTCGGACACGGTGGACTCGCAGAACACCGCTGGCACGTCGTTGTCGCGTACGAACTCGATGGCAGAGGTGATCTGCTGGGGGGTGGCCTGCTGCTCGGCGTTGACTGCCCAGATGTACTTCTCTGTCAGCCCGGCGTCCCGGGCGAGGTAGGAGAACGCGCCTTCACAGGTGACCAGCGCCCGCTGGTTATCGGGCAGGACCGACAGCTCGTCGACCAGCTCGTCCTGCACGGTCTGTAGCTCGGCCTTGTACGCCTCGCCGTTGGCCTCGTATTCGCTCGCGTTGTCGGGGTCGAGGTCGCTGAACGCGTCGACCATGTTGTCGACGTAGGTCTGCACGTTCACCGGGCTCATCCACGCGTGCGGGTTCGGCATCCCGGCGTAGGCGTCCTCGGTGATGTCGATGGCCTCGACTCCCTCGCTGACGACGACGTGAGGCACGTCCATGCCTTCGACGAGCTGTCCGAACCACGCCTCGAGATTCATCCCGTTGTCGAGGATGAGGTCGGCCTCCGATGCTCTGCGGATGTCGCCGGGTGTGGGTTCGTAGCCGTGGATCTCCGCCCCGACCTTCGTGATCGACTCCACCCGCAGATGGTCGCCCGCGACGTTCTCGGCGATGTCCGCGAGAACGGTGAACGTCGTCAGCACCACGGGACGCTCATCGTCTGCTCCTGCATCGTTCTCGCCGGATGTTGCGCATCCAGCAAGAGAGAGCGCGAGCACGGACGTTGCCAGCAGCGGCAGGGAACGGCGGGAGATGAAGCGGGAGTTACGTGGCATGGATGGTTCCTTAGCTGAACGGGTGACGGGGTGCGGGGTGGAAGTTCACGTGAGCGGTGGAAGCGGAGGGCTTGGGGGCGGGCCAGCGCGATGGGATGCGGCGATGAAGTGGTCGAGCTTGTCGGGTGCTTCTCCGCGCAGGTACACGCCGAGCATGCGCAGGAGGTTCAGCATCACCGCTTCGGGGTCGGAAGACGTTCGCAATAGGCGAGCCGCAGCGTCATGGTCGGCGTCTCGCACGGATTGAAACAAGGTGATGGCCTCCAGCCACGCACCCTCATTGCGCTCGTCCACGTGCGTTCGTCCCATGCCACACATCCTATTGTTCGGCCCGCCGTAGTTCCAAACCTTGGCGTGGCGAAGACAAGTGAACCACATCGATGTTATTACTAGATACGCCGCTCCAAACATCGGTGAGGCACAACATGTAGTGGTTGGTGGCGTGGCGCGTCACAGCCAGAGAGAGCGAGGAGGATCGCTATGCCACTCCCACCTGAGTCCCGGCGCGCAGCGCCCTCAGTGCGCGAACTCGCCGCCGCCCAGTCGCCTGATCTCGTGTTCTTCTCAAGCGTGTCGGAGAACACCCGCCGCTTCGTCGACCGGCTCGACCAGCCCGCGGTCCGTATCCCGCTGCGGCCACGAGTGGAGGGGCTGATCCGGGTCGCGCGGCCCTTCGTGCTCGTTGTCCCCACGTACGGCGGAGGCGAACGATCCGGGGCGGTGCCGAAGCAGGTGATCTCGTTCCTGAACGACCCGGCGAACCGTGCCCTCATTCGGGGTGTGATCACGGCGGGGAACACGAACTTCGGCGAGCACTACTGCCTCGCCGGTCCCGTCATCTCTGCCAAATGCCAGGTCCCGGAGCTGTACCGCTTCGAGCTGCTCGGCACCCTGCGCGATATCGAACACGTGAACAACGGCCTGACCCGCTTCTGGGAGCAGGCCTCCGACAATCTGACATCCACCGAGAGGAAGACCGCATGACCATCATCTCCCCAGAAGCCCCCGCTCGCACCGGGATCGGCGCGCGGAAGGACTACCACGCCCTCAACGCACAGCTGAACCTGTTCGCCCCGGACGGGTCGATCCAGCTCGACAAGGACCGGGAAGCCGCCGAGGAGTACCTGCGCCAGCACGTCCACCCGAACACGAGAACCTTCCCGAGCGTGGCCGAGCGCCTGGAGTGGTTAGTTGCGAACGACTACTACGAGCGGGCGTTCCTTGACGCGTACCGTCGGGAGTTCCTCACCGACCTGCACGAGCGCGCCCGCGGGGCAGGACACCGTTTCCAGACTTTCCTCGGGGCGTTCAAGTTCTTCACTTCCTATGCGCTGAAGACGTTCGATGGCACCACGTACCTGGAGGGTTTCAAGGAACGCGTGGTCGCCACCGCACTCTTCCTCGGTCGGGGCGACGAGGCGCTGGCGACCCGGCTGGTGGATGAGATGCTCTCCGGCCGTTTCCAGCCTGCGACCCCGACGTTCCTGAACGCGGGCAAGGCGCAGCGCGGCGAGCTCGTGTCCTGTTTCCTGCTCCGCCTGGAGGACAATCTCGAGTCCATCGGACGGAGTGTGAACTCCGCGTTGCAGCTGTCCAAGCGCGGGGGCGGGGTCGCGCTACTGCTGACGAACCTGCGTGAGACCGGGGCGCCGATCAAGCAGATCGAGAACCAGGCCTCCGGCGTCGTCCCGGTGATGAAGATCCTCGAGGACAGCTTCAGCTACGCCAACCAGCTCGGTGCCCGGCAAGGAGCCGGAGCCGTGTACCTCCACGCGCACCACCCGGACATCCTGCGGTTCCTGGACACGAAGCGCGAGAACGCGGACGAGAAGATCCGCATCAAGACGCTCTCCCTCGGCGTCGTGATCCCCGACGTCACCTTCCAGCTCGCGAAGGAGAACCGGGACATGCACCTGTTCAGTCCCTACGACGTCGAGCGCGAGTACGGGAAGCCGCTGTCGGATCTGTCGGTGAACGATCACTACGACGAGCTGGTCGCGAACCCGCGGGTGCGGAAGAGCACGATCAGCGCACGGGAGTTCTTCAAGACCCTCGCCGAGCTGCAGTTCGAGTCCGGCTACCCGTACGTGCTGTTCGAGGACACCGTCAACCGCGCGAACCCGCTGCAGGGCTGGATCAACATGTCCAACCTCTGCAGTGAGATCCTCCAGGTGAACACTCCCTCCCGATACAACGCGGCGATCGGGTACGAGCAGGTCGGCCGGGACATCTCCTGCAACCTCGGCTCCCTCAACATCGCCCAGGCCTTCGCCTCCCCCGACTTCGGGGCGACCGTCGAGACTGCGGTGCGGGCACTGACGAGCGTGTCCGACCAGACCGACATCGACGCGGTGCCCTCGATCGCGGCCGGGAACGACGCATCGCACGCGATCGGTCTCGGGCAGATGAACCTGCACGGGTTCCTCGCCTCGCAGCGCATCCGTTACGGCAGCGAGGAGGGCATCGACTTCACCGACATCTACTTCCTCGCCGTCACCTACCACGCTCTGCGCGCCTCCAACCGGATCGCCATCGAACGCGGTGCGGCTTTCGCCGGGTTCGAGACTTCCGCCTACGCCGACGGCTCGTACTTCGATAAGTACACCGAGCGCGAGTGGCAGCCCGCCACCGAACGCGTCCGCGCCCTCTTCGCCGAGGCAGGCGTGGCGATCCCCACCCGCGATGACTGGGCGCAGCTGCGGGAATCGGTGCGGCAGCACGGCATCTACAACGCCTACCTGCAGGCCATCCCGCCGACCGGATCGATCTCGTACGTGAACAACGCGACCGCGTCGATCCATCCGATCGCGGCGAAGATCGAGATCCGCAAAGAAGGCAAGCTCGGCCGCGTCTACTACCCGGCCCCGCACATGACCGACGACAACCTCGAATTCTTCGAGGACGCCTACGAGATCGGCTACGAGAAGATCATCGACACCTACGCCGCCGCCACCCGCCACGTCGACCAAGGCCTCTCCCTGACGCTGTTCTTCCGCGACACCGCGACCACCCGCGACATCAACAAGGCACAGATCCACGCCTGGCGCGCCGGGATCAAGACCCTCTACTACATTCGCCTCCGCCAGCCCGCACTCGAAGGCACCGAAATCGAAGGCTGCGTCTCCTGCGCCCTTTAACCCCAGAATCCGATCTTCCCGAAGGAACCCCAATGCCCCTCACCGACACCACGCGCCCGATCACCGAGATCTCCGTCACCCCACCGGGCTACCGGCACGATCCGGCAGCGCGCCTGCGGCCCATCAACTGGAACCGCGTAGGAGACGACAAAGACCTCGAGGTGTGGAACCGGCTCACCGCGAACTTCTGGCTCCCCGAGAAAGTGCCCCTCTCCAACGACCTCCCCGCCTGGCAGAAACTCACCCAGGAAGAGCGCACGCTGACCATGCGCGTGTTCACCGGGCTCACCATGCTCGACACCGTGCAGGCCACCGTCGGCGAGATCTGCCAGATCCAAGACGCCCGCACCGAACACGAAGAGGCCGTCTACACCAACATCGCCTTCATGCAGTCCGTGCACGCGCGCTCCTACTCCTCCGTCTTCTCCACGCTCACCTCGACACCAGAGATCGACGACGCCTACCGGTGGGCCATCGCCAACGACCTGCTCCAAGAGCGGTGCAAGAAGGTGCTCGCGCACTACTACGGGGATGACCCGCTCAAACGGAAGGTCTCCTCCACGCTGCTGTCATCGCTGCTGCTGTACGCGGGCTTCTACCTGCCGCTGCACTTCTCCGTCCACGCGACCCTCACCAACACCGCGGACATGATCCGGCTCATCCTGCGCGACAAGGCCGTGCACGGCTACTACTCCGGCTACAAGTACCAGCGCGGCCTCGAAACCCACACCGCAGCCGAGCAGGAACACATGCGCGAGTTCACCTACGCGCTCCTCGAAGAGCTCTACGAACTCGAACTGCAGTACTCCGGCGAGCTCTACGAACCGCTCGGCCTCATGGACGACGTCGCCGTCTTCGTCCGATACAACGCCAACAAAGCACTCATGAACCTCGGCTACCCCGCCCGCTTCACCCCAGAAGAGACCGAAGTCAACCCGGAAATCCTCGCCGCCCTCGCCCCCGGAGCAGACGAGAACCACGACTTCTTCTCCGGATCCGGATCCTCCTACATCATCGGCAAAGCCGTCGACACCAGCGACGACGACTGGGACTTCTAACCGGCCGTCACTCCCACACATCCACCCCAGAGAAAGAGAATCACCCCTTGAGTAAGAACGTCTCCGTCCTTGTCGGCAGTCTGCGCCGCGGCTCCGACGCACGCAAGATCGCCCACAATGCCATCGGCTACTTTCCCGAAGACTACGACGCACGCATCGTTGAGATCCGCGACCTTCCTCTCTACGACTTCGACTACGACGATCCCGACATCACCGACAAACCCACCCCGCCGGAATACACCCAGTTCCGCGAGATCATCAAAGCCTCCGACGGCGTGTTGTTCGTCACACCAGAGAACAACCGCACCATCCCCGCCTGCTTGAAAAACGCCATCGACATCGGCTCCAAACCCAACAGCGATGTCGCCTGGAAGAACCTGCCCGCAGGGATCATCAGCCACTCCGTTGGCCGCATGGGCGGGTACAGCTCGCAGAAGAACCTCCGGCTCGCACTCTCATACTTCGACATGCCCACCCCCGGACAGCCCGAGGTCTTCCTTTCCCAATCACCCACCCTTTTCGGTGAGGATGGGAACATCTCGCAGGAATCGACCGTGCAGTTCCTCCGGGACTACATCCTCCGCTTCGCTCGACTCATCGAAGGTCAGAACTCGGTGCGTTGATGCGATGCCTGCATCCCCGGAAGCACGAGCGCAGGCTCTGGGCGCGCGTGATAATCCCTTTCCACTGTCGGTAAAGCGCGTGCTCCACTCCGCCTCGACGGGTCGGGTTGCTGTCGACGCGACCAAGGTGATGATCGTGAACTCGGGCACCACGACGCTCAGGCACGAGACCGGTGAAGTCGATCTTGCCGCAGGGCAGGTCGTGCTGCTCCCTCCAGGCCGCTGGTATGCGGGAGAACCCGCCGGTCTAGTCATCACCACCACCGCATACATTGACACGGCATTCCTTGAGGAGCAGGAGCGCTGGATCACTCAGTCCAGCGCTCCTGCTCCTCTTGTGCTTTCAGATAGTCACCGGTCAGACCCGACCGTGCTCGACGTGCCTTCCACAGTGTTCCCGCACGTGAATGCTTCCCTGCAACGGTTGATCGACGGTGAACGGCACCATTTGCCGACACTTCGCCGCTTGAGTCTGGCAGTGGACCTGCTCGATATCCTCACGCGACCCGTCCCCGAGCACTCGCCCGAACACCCCTCGGTACGCCACGCAATGGCGTTGCTCATGAACGATCTTGGCCGCGCGTGGACCATGGATGTTCTCGCCGACGAGGCCGCGATCTCTCGATCGCAACTCGCCCGACTCTTCACCCGCCACGTCGGCACAAGCCCAGCAGCGTTCCTTCGCAACGAACGTTCACGACGCATGGCCGACCTTCTACGCTCAAGCAGCGACACCGTCGAAACCATCGCACGTCGCGTCGGATGGACCGACCCCAGCCACGCCTCACGCGCCTTCCGTCAGGTACACGGTCTGTCCCCGCAGCAGTATCGGCAAATTTACCGACGATAGACGACTGCCCGATACCAGTGACCGCCAACTGGGTCCTACCTCACAGGTACGCCGACCACGCCATCGTGCGCGCGAACCTGCGAGGGAAGGAACCACCAGCATCGACGTCCACGAACGCTGCGGATCCTCGGCGCAAGATAAGCCCGCCGAGCGCCCTGTCTCTCGGCATCATCGTCTGGACCGATGACCCGGAGGTCGAGCCGACCGTGATCGCCGACCGGAACCCGGTCGCGTTGGCGCGGGCGGTGGCGGTCACGATCCACGAGATGCTCGAAGACTCTGAGGCATATGCCGGGGCGACGGAGTTCCTACAGTCGAATCCGCCGCCGCCGGATTGGGTACTGCCCGAGGACGTGGATGCGTGGTTGGAAGCGCTGCGGGAGGCGACGCCGTACCCGGCGTACTCGTTCCACCACGTGCCCCTGACGGGCGGCGCGGACGGAACGAACCACACCGTCATCAACCGCTATCTGCAGCACACGTTGCAGGAACGTGAGGATGCTCTCACCCCTGACTCGTCGCCGAGCGCCGTCGCTGGCCACTCGTCAGGGCGTCACCTCGCACGCTGACCCGGTTGCGGGGTTTGACGTTTCGGCGCATGTTTTTGATGGTTCGACGCGTCTTTGCCGGGATGCCTCGACCTTGACACGGTCTTGTGCGTACCTCTGGAACAGCACCACCTGTGGCACCTGAGCGTTCAGGTGCGGGTGCGTGTTCTGTGTATCCGAGTGTGATTGGAGTTTTTCGTCATGTCCGATATCACGCTCCCGCCTTTGGGGTATTCGCCTGAGCCGCCGCGCCCGCATCGGGTGGTGATCGCTTTCGATGTCCTCGCCCGCACTCAGGCTGAGGCGCAGCACATGGTCGACGAAGTGCTGGTCGAAGAACTCGCTGGTCCTCCCGAACAGCTCCGCACAGGCGGTGACCGGGTGTTCGGCGAAGAGTTCGGCGACGACGTCCCGCACATCCGCTCCTGGATACCCGCAGCCGAGGCCTCGTCTACCCCGCCGGTCGTGGTGCAGTCGCCGGGGTGGGAGGCGTTCGAGGGGTCGGGGATCCCGGAGATCGTGGCGGAGATGTTCCCACCCGAACCGCGCGTCGGTGACTTCCGCCTCCCAGACGGCAGGCCCGACCAGGAGGGTTTCGAGGACGCACACGAGCAGTGGCGGGACGAGTGTCTCTCGCTTGCCGTGCAAGCATCACGTCTCCCGGAGACTTTGGATCGGTTGGAGCAGGCCGAGCGGGTCCGGGACGGCCTCATCGACCTCCTGGAGCGGGAGCGGTTGCCGGTGGAGCCGGTGAAGGAGGACTATCTCGTCACGGTCGCCCCGTCGTTCGAGGGCGAGTACGACGACATGCGATTTAGATCCGACCACGCCCAGTGGCGGTCCGAGTTCACCGCGACCGCACAACGCCGCGAACACGCCCTGCAGGGACTCGTCGCCGAGGGCGGTCCGCGGACGTCGTTCCTTCCGGAGCGGTTTCACCGCGAGTGGGTGCCGTCGGATCTGATCGCCCTGCAGACCCTCCGCGTCCTCGTGGAACGGGAGAAGGCCGGGGAAGGCAGGCCGTTGTTGGACCGGCGGGAGCGGGAAGAACTGGAGGCGATGTTATTCGCCGCCGACCCCGACGTCAGCGTTCCTGATCCGGATGATCCGGTCGGTGTGCCGATCTACGAGGGGCCGGCGTCGGAGGCGCATGCGTGGATCGTCCCCGGCGTCTACGACGCGACCGGGATCGCCGGAGAAGGCCAGTTCCGACTCGTCGTGGGCCGCATCCCCGTCGGCGATGGGGCGACGGCATCGGCGGCGTTTCCACCCGTTGAGCATGACGGTGCCGTGGTGAACGAGATCGCCCGCATCCTCGAGCAGGACACCGAACAGCTCAACCCGGCCGTGGTCCTTGATCGGATCAACGCCGCAGTCCTCGCTACCGGTCGCACTGGCGCCGCTCCCGGGGACATTCGCCCTCTCGAGCAGGCGCTGACCAGGCTGGAACGCGGGGCACTGCTGAGCGAGTTACTCGCGGAACGAGAGCAGCACCTGAGCACCGATCCTGACGGCCCCGAGCCGCCCTCCCCGGGTCGTGATTCTGGCCGAAGCCTGTAGCAGAGGGCCGCCGTTGGCCGGTGGAGGCGGGTGCCGGTGTGTTTGACGATTTGGCGCATGTTCTTGACGAAACGGCGCATCCTGCCCCGGAACGCTCGTGGCGACCATGCGAGTTCGGGTAGGGGTTGAGGTTCAGAAGGGATGCTCAGAGCGGAGATTCTGCTGGCAGCACGGCTGCTGCCCGCACCTTCCCAGTGACACCGCGCACGAGCCCCGGCCCGTGCCGTGTACTGAAGGAGGTGCGCATGGTCATCACCGACCCCGAAGTTTGGCCGATGCCCGCGGAGCTTCCTGGAGTGCTCGCGCACGCTGCCTCCGTCTACGCTGCGGCGGGCATCCCGGTGTTCCCGTGCGCGCCCGGTCAGAAGCGCCCGCTCACCGTGCATGGGTTCCGTGACGCCACCACCGACCCCGCGCAAATCGCCGCCTGGTGGGGACGGCATCCGGAAGCGAATATCGGCATCCCCACCGGGACCGTGATCGGCGTGCTGGACGTGGATGTACACGCCACCGGCAGCGGATACCCGATCCTCCGCACCCTGCAACGAGAGGGGCTGATCGGCGGGTGGGGGCAGGCCGTGCGCTCCCCATCGGGTGGATTGCACTTGTACTACCCGACAGCCCCAGACGCTGCTCAACGATCGTGGTCGCGGGGGCGGGCGCATGTGGACTTCCGCGGCACCGGCGGCTACATCGTCGCCCCACCCTCCACCATCACCTCCGGCCACGGGGACCGCCGCTACGAGGTGATCGCCCGGGGTCGTCGCCCGCGCCCCGTTGACGCGGATGCGATCCGCGAGCTGCTGACGCCTCAGCCAGGGCGAACACTCCGCCCGGTCGATCCGGCGATGCTGCGGGAGCGGCCGGTGGAGCATCTCGCGGCCTGGGTCGCCGCGCTACCGGAGGGGAACCGGAACGCGGGACTGTTCTGGGCGGCATGCCGACTTGCTGAGGCCGGCCTGCCCGAGCTCGACACTCTCGGTGCGCTCGAGCCTGCCGCGTCCGCCGCCGGCCTCGAGGCGCGGGAAATCGCGGCAACGATCCGCTCCGCCCACCGTGCCACGACGATCGCTGAGGCGCCGGACGATCCTGTCGCGCAGACCGTCCGATCCTTGTCGGGGATCGGGAGGTAGCGGTGACCGGCCCGGCAGTGACAGCTCGCGTCCCGCGCGGTCTTGACCTGCGCCCGGACGGAGTTCCCATTGCTGGTGTGTCGCGGTTCGTGGTCCTGCTCGCAGTCACCGGGACGATCCTGCTCGCCCTGGGAGCGTTCTGGCTATCGTTCACCACCCTTCGTGACCTCGCCGTCCTCTCCGGGATCCCCGAGGGGCAGGCGTGGATGTGGCCGCTGATCGTGGACGGTGTGATCCTGGAGGCCACGATCAGTGTCGTCGCGCTGCGGGATTCCGCCCGCACCGCGAGGCGGGTCGCGTGGCTCCTGCTGGGCGCAGGTGCCGGAGTGAGCGTGGCGGCGAACATCACCCACGCGGTCGTCGCCGCCGATACCCGCGTCCCCGCCCTGATCGCCGCGCTGGTCGCGTCGGTACCACCGCTGGTGCTGCTCGCGATGACGCATCTCACCGTCGAACTCACTCGCAACACCGCATCGTCTCCGACCATTCAGGAGCCGAGCATTCGACCACTGGTCCCTACCGAGAGCACGGTCGCAATGACCGACACCCTGGATCGCTCCGAGCAGGACGCGATACCCAAGCCGCAGGAGATAACGGTGGCGGCGCCGCCGGAACTGAGCGTCACCGAACAGCCGTCGAGATCCCGTGGAGGAAGTGGGCAGCAGGGAGACGCGCGTGCTCGGGCGCTCGCGCTGAGTGCGGAGGGTGTGTCGAAGCGGCAGATCGCCGCGCAGCTGGGCGTGCACCCGACCACGGTCGGCCGATGGGTAAACGCACCTGACCGGCAACAGGACGGAGACTCCCATGACTGACCCCACCACCCCCGACCACCAGCACGTCGACCACCAGCGCCTCGCGGATCACGACCAGCGGACGGGTGCGAGCAAGCACACCGATGCGCCACCGACATCGACGCCAACGGGGGCGGCTGAGGATGCGCGGGCATCGGAGTTCGCTACCCACGGCGATCCCACGCTCGTCCGAGGAGGAGGCGCCAGTCCGGTCTCGCCTCGTCCGGGCGTGCAGTGGGTGCGTCCCACGGATGTCGCCGCCCGCGCCGGGGCCGTCGTTTTGGACCGTGGTGCGGAGCTGAACATGCGCCTGCGTGATGCGGTGCTTGACGGGGTTCGTGAGGGGCGTGCGCAGTTGCAGGAGCGTCTGGCCCGCCGCGAGGAGGCCCTGGACCCAGATTCGAGCAGTCCGACAAATGCGCGGGAGCGTGTGGTCGGGAGAACGGGGGTGAGCCGGTGATCGCTGCCTGTCCCGGCACCACCCGAGTGCCGCACGACACCCACACCCCCTGACCACGTATCGCGCCGTTCCGGTTGCTCACGGTCGCACCGGACGGCACCGCACAGACCCGCGCACGCTGGGCGGGTCTGCTGGTCTCCTCATGCCTCCGCACGGCCGTGATGCCTGCGGTGGGCGGTGCTCGGTGACTCCAAGGCGGGGTTCGTCGGGATGGGTGTCGCACCTATCTGTTGACGGATCTCATCACGTTTCAGGAGTCGCTATGAACCATCACCCATCCACCCGTCCGGCAGTCGCGTCACCGCTGCCGGACTTCACCACGAGCGAGGGGCTGCGCGAGCTGCTCACGGAATTAAACGAGCACAACGCCTGGGCGAACAGCCCGGTCGCTGCCGAGCTCATGGTCTACGCGACACGGAAGTATGCGCCGATCGCGAAAGCCTGGCGGCGCGATCCCGCCGACGCCGCCTACGAGGCATTCCTCGCGATGCGGCAACCGACCACGCTGCGCGCGGATGATCCGTGGGCGGTAGTCACGCGTGCGGTCGCGCTCGGCATCGCCGCCGAGGTGCACGCCGACCGTAACATGACCAGCCAGGACAAGGCGCGGCGTCCGTCGAAGAGACCGGCGGAGGAGCCGATGCGGGCCGGGCATTACGAGGAGTTCTTCTACGACGTCCACCCCCACGCCCACACCCTGTACGCGAGGGACGACGGCGGGGAGGATCGGTCGGTGGATCGGGTGATCCGCGCGACCTGCGTGTTCCTCGTCCTCACCGACTGGCCCGCCCGTCCCGTTGAGCAGGCCGTGGACTACATCGCCCACCGCATCACCGGCCTGTCCTCCGGGACTTCCGCGCTCGAGATCGTCGCCAAGGAGCTGCATATCGCGATCCGCCTCGGATACACCCCCGACGAATGGGCCAGCCTCGTCCGCCTGGTCGTCGGCACCAAGACAGGGAAACGGAAGGCCGGGGACTACGGGCTGTTCGCCCGGGTGCTCCTCGGTGACGACGTCGCCGACCTCCTCCGCGACGAGACCCTCGTGACAACCTCCCGCCGGATGGCGTCCATACCTGACGGGCAGGAAGGCAAGGGAGGTGCGTCATGAGTCGGGGTCATTTGGTGTTGGAGCATGCGACGGATCAGATCATCGATGGTCACTCCTACCGGCGTGACCTCGGCGACTTGGGGGAGTTGACGGAGTCGATCCGCCGGTTCGGGTTGCTGTCACCGATCGTGATCACCACCGGCAACGTCCTCATCTCCGGCAACCGCCGCCTCGCCGTCATGCGCACCCTCGGACACCGCACCGTGCCCGTATGGGTTGTGCAGGGAGTCTCCGACAAGCTCTCCACCGTCCTCGCGATCCAGGACGAGAACACCCTCCACAAGATGCTCACCCCCATCGAACAAGCAGAACTCTACGAGGAACTCAAGCAGCTCTACGCCGAAGAAGCTGAACGGCGGGAGACTGCGACCCGGTTCGGTTCCGAGACCCGGGATGAACGGATCGCGCAGGCCCACGATGCCGCACCACAGGGTGGAATGCACGGGGGTGTTGATTCAACACCCCCGCAGCAGACGAGCACCACGGGCGGTGGGAAGACGAGAGTGCAAGCCGCGAAAGCCGTGACCGGGCGGGACTCTCACTCGATGCTCGATCAGGTCGTGGAGCTCAAGCAGATCGCCGCGTCCGACAACGAGCATCCCGAGGTGCGGCAGGCCGCTGCCGAAGCGCTGCTCGAGTTGAACACGGATGGGAAGGTCAACGGCCGCTATCTGCGAGTGAAGCTCCTCCAAGCCCTGAACACCCTGCAGCGATGGGCGCTCGACCCCGACGAGCCCGACGCGGTCCGAGAGGCGGCCGCAGCGGAGCTCGAGTTGGTGAAGGCGCAGGAGCATCCCAAGGATGCGATGAAGGAAGCAACGCGGGCGTTGGGGAGGGTGGGTCAGTTGCGGACGGATGCCGCAGCTCTCGCGCCGCGGGAGGGGTGGAAGGACGCGGACCCGTTGCTGCGGCAGAAACACGCCATCCGCAAGCTCGTTGATCTGCTGCGCCGGGAGTACGGCTGGTGGGACCGCTACGAACCGGCCGACTTCGGAAGATATGCCGACGAAGAGCAGTGGGAACTCGTCGAGACCTACATCACCGAAGCAGGCCGGTTCCTCGACCAGGCCAGCACCGCACGTATGACGAGCGAGGACGGCGCTGATGCCGACGTTTGAGGACTCGTCCCGGGACGCGGACGAGCTGGCGGAAGCCGCGCGCGGGCTGGCGTATGCGACCCGGCAGGTCGAGACCCCGGAGGACACTTATGAGGTGCTCGGGTCATTGCATCTGACGTTGTCGCGGATCCAGCAGGGGCTTCAGCAGCTCGCGGCCTGGCACGACCGGCATTCCTCGTTCGCTGCTACCGACGACGGTGACTGGGCTGCGGGGCACGATCACGCGGTCAAAGCATCGGGGTGGTTGTCGATCGCCGCTGCCTCCACGGAGCAGGTGGTCCAGCTCGTGATGAAAGCTCACAGTGAGAACGGGCGGATCGCCTGGCAGCCCGAGGCCGCACCGACACGATCTGTGGGGCTCGCTGAAGCACTCGTGGAACGGGAAGCTGCCCTCGACCCCGACCCCCCAGCAAGCGGACACACCAACCAGAGCAGGGGCCTCTCGCGCTGAGAGCGGAACGGACGGCGGGCGGGCGGCGCACCTATCGGGTGACCCCGCCCGCCCCTCTATTGGAAGGCCCCACTTCATGTCTTCTCCTCACACCGACGACCAGCAGCGTCGTCGTCGCCGTCTGATCATCACCCTCACCGCGACCGGTCTCGTCATCGCGGTGCTCGCCGGTGTCGGCATCTACGGCCTCGTCACCGGCCCCCACGGCAGTGAGGATCCCGGGGAGCGCACACCCACCTCGTCCACGGCACCGCTCGACCCCGTCGACCCGACTGGGCAGCCGGGCGAAGCCGATCTGCCGGCCTTGCCGCGCACGAATAACCCCGAGACCTACGTGCGCGCGGTCGCTGTGGCGTTGTTCGACTGGGATACCTTTACCCTCCTGACTCCTGCTGATCACCGGGGTGTGTTGATCGAGGACGCGGACCCGTCCGGCACGGAGACGCCGGGGCTGATCGCGGACATGGACGGGTACTTCCCGTCGGCGTCGACGTGGCGGGATCTTGCCGAGTACCGCACCCGCCAACACATTGAGATCGACCGGGTATTCGTCCCCGCACAGTGGGAGGAAGCGGTCGCCGCCTCCGGCGGGCACCTCACCGACGGCACGGTCGCGTACACGGTCGAAGGCATCAGGCACCGGGACGGCGTCTGGTACGACGACCCCGTCCAGAGCGAGCATGCGGTGGCGTTCACGGTGTTCGTGTCCTGCCAGCCTGTGTTCGACCGGTGCCATCTGCTGCGCCTATCCGAACTCGACAACCCCCTCCGATAGGCCGGGGCACGGGATGAAGAAGCTCCTTGCTGCCGCAGCCACGTTTATGCTGCTCGCCCCGATGCTGGGGCTGCTCAGCATTGGTCTGCTCGTGAACCCGGCCGTCCTCAACCAGGGGAACTGCATCGCCAGCGGTGTGATCCTCGGGCCGATCCCGGACTCGCTCCAGGTGACGATGAAAGACGGGTACACGTTCACTCTCAACAAGCAGCAGCTCACCCACGCCGGGACGATCATCACCGTCGGAGCGAATACTCCTGGGGTGGGGCGGGACGGGATTTTGATCGCGTTGATGGCGGCGCTGACGGAGTCGACGCTGCGGCAGCTCGCCAATACCGGCACCTACCCCGAATCCGGGAGCTACCCGAACGACGGGAACGGCTCCGATCACGACAGCTTGGGTCTGTTCCAGATGCGCCCGCAGTCCGGGTGGGGCACCGTTGCCGAGCTCATGGACACCACCTATCAGGCGCGGGCGTTCTATGGCGGACCCGATGGACCGAATTATCCCTCACCGCGGGGGCTGCTCGATATTCCGGGGTGGCAGCAGATGGACAAGGGCGAAGCCGCCCAAGCCGTCGAAGTGTCCGCCTACCCGGACCGGTACCAGAACTACGAGCCCGTCGCCCGCACCATCCTCGACACCCTCACCCGCAACAACAGCGGCGGGAGCGGTGTGCCCGGGGACACGAACATTCCCGAGACGAGCCGGCTGGTGTTCCCACTGCCGACAGGCAGCTATGTGCACACGTCGTCGTTCGGGCCGCGGATTGACCCCATCACTGGTGAGGCGCGCCTGCACTCCGGCACGGACTGGGCAGCCCCCGACGGCACCCCGATCTTTGCTCTCGCCGACGGCCTGGTCACCTATGCGGGGATGGTCGATGGGTATTCGGGGCAGATCACTATCGAGCACACCATCGGCGGCGAAAAGGTCGCGACGAAGTACATCCACATGTGGGCACACGGCATCCACGTCACCACTGGCGACAGGGTCACCGCCGGCCAACACATCGGCGACGTCGGCAGCAGCGGCCACTCGACCGGCCCGCACCTGCACTTCCAAGTCCACCCTGGCGGCGCGAACGCCCCCGCCGTCGACGCTGAACCGTGGCTCGCAGAACGCGGTGTCGAGGGCATCGACGCCCCGGTCGGTGGCGGGCCAGGCTGCACCAGCTGAGCTGAGCGGGGCCTGGCGGGGTGGGTGGCGCACCTGACCGGTGCCCACCCACCCCCGTTGTCGTGAGGAGAACCGTATGCCTGCCATCACCTTGGCCCTGCTACAGGCTGAGAACGTCTACCCCGATCTCTCCAGTGTCGGAGGCCGCTCCACCCTCATCGAGATCGTCGGCGCGCTGCTCACGATCGTGTTGATCGCCTCGGTGCTCATGCTCGTCGTCTCCGGGATCGTGTGGGCAGTGTCCTCCTCCGCCGGGAACCCGCAGACCGCCGCGAAAGGGAAAGTCGGCGTGTTCGTCGCCCTCGGAGCCGCCGCCCTCGCAGGTGCCGGAGTGGCATGGATGAACTTCCTCCTGAACCTCGGAGACACCCTCTGAGCCTCGTCGCACGTTCCGGCATCGCACCTGTCCCAGTGACCCCGCACGACCGGGTACGGGGCGATCGCTTGTGAAGGAGCCCACCCATGCTTGCCGTTCTCGACACTCTCACCACCATCGCCGTGGTGCTGCCCGCGAATGTGGACATCACCCCGAACGACTCTGGACTGCCCGGTATCGCCGCGCTGCGCACGGTGGTGGGTGCGGTGATGACGATCGGGCTGATCCTGTCCGTCCTTGCCCTTATCGTCTCCGCCGTCGTGTGGGGCTTCGGCTCCAACTCCTCCAACCCGCATCTGGCGTCGAGGGGAAAGGTCGGGGTGCTGATCTCCTGCGGTGCGGCGATCATTACCGGCGCGTCGGTGACGTTGATCAACTTCTTCTGGAACGTCGGCCAGACCGTCTCCTAACCATCACCATCTCGACCCGTAGAAGGGAGGGGTGTTGTGGCTGGTATCTGTGACGTCCCCATCATCAGCAACGTCTGCGACGCCGTCGGCGAAGGTGCAGCCACCCTCGTCGCTGCACCATTCGACTGGCTCGCCCAAGCGATCGGGCACGCTGCGTCGTGGATCTTCCAAGGCGTGTGGGCGCTGCTTGACTCGACCACCCTGGTCGACATCACCGGGGCCGGCTACATCGGCGTGTACAACGTGATGTTCGGGATTGCGATCTTCGTCATGCTGATCTTCTTCTGCCTGCAACTCATCACCGGCCTCATCCGCCGCGACCCCACCGCCCTCTCCCGCGCCGCCCTCGGCCTCGGGAAGTCGGTGCTCGGGTCGTTCCTCGTCATCACGCTGACGGCAACACTGCTCGAGATCGTTGACCAGCTCTCGATTGGGATCATCCAGGCGACCGGGACGACGTTGGAGGAGATGGGTGGGAAGATCGGGGTCCTCGTCGCAGGTCTCACCGCGATCAACCTCACCGCCCCCGGTGCCGGGGCGATCATCACCATCTTCCTCAGCTTTTTAGCGATCTGCGCGGCAGCGATCGTCTGGTTCAGTCTCCTCATCCGCAAGGCCCTGATCTTGGTCGCCGTGGTGATGGCACCGATCGCCCTGTCGGGGGCGAGTTGGGATGCGACGAAGGGCTGGTTCGGGAAGTGGGCCAGCTTCGTGCTCGCGTTGATCTTCTCGAAGCTCGTGATCGTCGTGGTGTTCCTGGTGGCGATCAATCAGGTCAACGCGCCGATCGATATGGATCTCAGTTCGATTGCGGATCCGATCGCGGGGATTGTGCTGATGTTCATCGCTGCGTTCGCGCCCTACATGGTCTACAAGTTCATCTCCTTCGTCGGCTTCGACATGTACCACGTCATGTCCGCGGAGCAGGAGTCCAAGCAAGCCATGAACCGGCCCACGCCTCTCCCTGGGAAACCGGACGGTGGTGGGCCGCAGAAGATCCTCGACGGCGGGGACGGCGGCAAGAACGATGGTGGTGGAGGGAATCCGCCGCCCCCTCCAGGGGGTGGGCCCAAACCCTCGCCGGGCGGCGGAGGTGGTGCCGGAGCGGCGGGGAGCAGCGCAGGCGGTGGTGCTGCCGGAGGCGGTGCAGGAGCGGGGGCCGGGGCGGGTGCTGCAGCGGCAGGTCCGGTCGGGATCGCCGCAGTCGCCGGGGCGAAGATCGCCAAGGGCGCAGCGGAGGCCGGCCCGAAGCTCGGCGACGCGATCGGCCGCACCGCAGACGGCCACGCCGGAGCCGCCAGTGAGGGGCAGTCCGCGCCGCCACCACCTGACCTGTCAGTCCCGCCCACCCAGCCCACCACACCGGCGCCGAGCGCTCCTGCGCCAAAGCCGCAGGCACCGCCCGCGAACAACGGTGGCAGCGGGCAGACTCCGCCGCCGAAGCCGACGCCGAAGACCTGACCTGGAGACGATCCGCACCTGAGAGGAGATGATGTTCCGTCATCCGGGCGGTGGCCCGTGAACAGCACACCCCTGGTGGTCAGCAGCGACCTGAGCCCGGGGTGGTTCACGGGTCACCGCCTGCTGTGCTGTCCGTACCTGACCGGCGACCCCGATCCGTTCGCCTGTTCAGGAGCACCCTATGGCCAGCACTGCGTCCACCCGCACCGAGTTCGAACTGTCAGCGGTTAAGTTCTCCCGCCTCACCAAACGCGGGATCCTCCTCGGCCTCTCACTCCCACAAGTCATCGCCCTCTCCGTCGCGGTTACCGTGTTCATCGCCTCCCTTTACACCGGAGGCCCGGCCGCGTTGTACACGTCCCCGATCTGGGGCACCGGCGCTGCCCTCGCCTGGGTACCGGTCGGTGGGCGGAAGCTCGTCGAATGGGTCCCGATCACCCTGCACTGGGTGCTCCGGCAAGCCCTCCAGCAGACGAGGTATCGACGTCGGATTGTGAAGCCACGTCCCGCGGGAACCCTCGCGTTGCCTGGAGATGCGGCGCCGTTGCGTCAGTACGAGGATCCCGAGAGCGGGGCGGTGATGGTGCATGACCCGCACGGGCAGACCCTGACGGCGCTGGTGGAAGTCACACACCCCTCATTCATCCTCCTCGACCCCGGCGAGCAGGAACGCCGCGTGCACGCCTGGGGCCGTGTCCTGTCCACCGCGTGTCGGTCCACCCGGATCGCCCGTCTGCAGGTCCTGGAGCGCACGGTCCCCGACTCCGGGTCGGGGCTCGCGCAGTGGTGGGCTGAGCACGGCAATGACGATGACTCCTGGGTCGCGACGACGTACCGGGAGCTCATCGACCGGGCAGGCCCTGCCGGGGAACGCCACATCTCGACCATCTCCCTGAGCTTGGATATGCGCGCTGCGTCCCGTGCGATCCGCACCGCCGGCGGCAGCCTCAAAGGTGCCGCGGTCGTGTTGCGGCAGGAGATGGAGACGCTCACCACCGCGCTCCGCACCGCAGACCTCAAACCCTCTGACTGGTACACGCCAGGGCAGCTCGCCATCGTGCTCCGCTCCGCCTACGACCCCGCGATAGCCGCGACCCTGGAACGATCCGGCGAGATCGGACAGGACCTCGCCACCGCAGGCCCGGTCGCGGTCGAAGAGACCTGGGACCAGCTGCGCTCCGACTCCGCGCATCATGCGGTGTTGTGGATCAGTGAGTGGCCGCGCTCACTCGTCTACCCAGGGTTCCTCGCACCCGTACTCCTCTCCAGCGGGATCCGGCGGGCGTTCACGCTGCTGTGTGACCCGATCCGCTCCGATCAGGCAGCACGGGATATTCGGAAGAAGAAGACCGAATACATCAGTGATGCGGCGCAGCGGCAGAAGGTCGGGCAGATCGAAGACGCCCAGCAGTCCGCCGAATACCAAGACGTCCTCCAACAGGAAGCCGACCTCACCAGCGGACACGGCGTCCTCCGCTACACCGGACTCCTCGCCATCTCCGCGTCTACCGCCGATGAGCTGGAAGCTGCAGTGTCGGCGATAGAGCAGGCAGCGATCCAAGCGTCGTGCGAAACCCGTCGCCTGGTCGGGCAGCAGGCACAGGCGTTCGTCGCGGCAGCGCTGCCGCTCTGCCGAGGCATCTGAGACATGAGGCGTACCTGACCGGTGTCACTGCACACTCCGCCGGAAGGCCACCATTTCATGGGACTGCACACCAGCCCGAAGAAGCTCTACTCCACCGTTCTCGTCGAAGACGGCACAGGTCGGAAGAACCGCAAGACCCGGGAACGTGCCGCCCGGCAAGTCATCGCCCGGGAGAACGCCGAGCAACGCGCCGCTGAGAAGGCGAAGCTCGCCGCGGAACGAGCCGAGGCACGCTCGACGAACTACCTCCCCCGGAGCGGCGAGCCAGGTCCCGCGGGATTGCGGTCGTATCGGGGGTTTCGGGTGCCCGCGCATCAGGACACCTCCGCGGCGTTGCAGGGCGCGTACCCGTTCCTCGCCGAAGGCGGCCTCGGCTCCCAGGGCGTGTTCGTCGGGCAGGACATGTACTCCGGCGGATCCTTCGTCTACGACCCGTGGGTGCTCTACCAGCGCGGCATCATCACTGCCCCCAACCTCGTCCTCGCCGGCATCGTCGGCAGTGGGAAGTCGTCCCTCGCCAAGAGCCTCTACACCCGGTCCATCCCGTTCGGTCGCCGCGTCTACGTCCCCGGCGATCCAAAGGGTGAGCACACTGCCGTTGCGGAGGCGGTGGGCGGGAAAGCGATCGTCCTCGGGCATGGCCTGTCGAACCGTCTCAATCCGCTCGATGAGGGCTACCGGCCCGGCGGGCTCTCTGACGCGGAGTGGGCGTCCACGGTCGCTTCGCGTCGCCGGGATTTGATCGGTGCCCTTGCCGAGACGGTGTTGGAGCGGTCGTTGTCGCCGTTGGAGCACACAGTCATCGATATCGCCCTCCAAGCGGTTGTCGCGAGTAACGATGTGCCGATTCTGCCGATGGTCGTCGACCGCATCCTCACTCCCGACCCCACAGATGACGACCGGCTTGCCGAGGACGGGCGCATGGTCGGCCACGCGCTGCGCCGTCTCGTTTCCGGCGACCTCCAAGGCCTGTTCGACGGACCCTCCACAGTGACGTTTGATCCGACGTTGCCGATGATCACCCTCGACCTGTCCCGCGTCGTCGAAAACTCCACCCTCATCAGCGTGCTGATGACCTGCTCGTCGGCGTGGATGGAGTCCGCGCTGTTGGACCCGAACGGCGGGCAACGGTGGGTGGTCTATGACGAGGCGTGGCGGCTGATGTCGCATCCGGCGTTGTTGAAGCGGATGGACGCGCACTGGCGGCTCGCCCGACATTACGGGATCGCGAACCTGCTCATCTTTCACAAGCTCACCGACCTCGACAACGTCGGCGACCACGGCTCCGCCATGCGCTCCCTCGCCAACAGCCTGCTCGCGAATGCGGAGTCGCGGATCATCTACCGGCAAGAATCCGACCAGATCGGGACCACCGGGAAGACCCTCGGCCTCACCGGCACCGAACAGAAACTCCTCCCGTCGCTTGGGACGGGGCAGGGGCTGTGGCGGATCAAAGAATCGTCATACGTCGTCCAACATCAGTTGCACCCGGAGGAGTTGCGGGCCTTCGACACCACCCAGCGGATGACCCAGAAACCCCGGGAATTCAGGGATCCTGGACGCTCCGGAGACCTGTCTTGAGCGTAGACGGACCCGCCCCGGAACACTCGGATCCGGGTCATTCGGGCGGGGCGTCGGAGGAGGATCTGGTGCGGAGCATGATGGCGCTTGATGACGGGTTGCAGCGGATCGAGCAGCAATCGCAGGACCGGTTGATCCTGTTGTATGAGGATCCGGAGACGTTCGGAGCCGGGCATTTCGCGCTGTATCCCCTACACAGCTCCTCGCCGCGGTTCGCGATCGAGGAGCAGTACCCGCCCGGGGTCGACTGGTCCGATGAAGACCGTGTCCCGGTGTCCTGGACGTGGGCATCCGAAGCGCAGCTTCCACAGCCGGATGGGAGCTGGCCGTGGGTGACACTCTCGGAGGGTGAAGTCGCCTCCGCGGACTACGAGACGCTGCTGCACATCACGAGCGGGTGGGCGGACGCGCTGTGCGAGCTCATTGCGCGGGAGGAAGCCCTCACCACTGAACCCGTCGTTGGTGACGGGGCGGGGCGTTCGGGGCCGGGTCGCACCTTTCTGGCATGACCCTTCGACGCCGTCGCCAGAACAGCAACCAGACACATTCCGTGGCCCCAAAATCGGGGTTGGTGGTGCCTGCGGTGCTGCCGCAGATTCTCCTCGAAGCCGTGAACGCGGACACTCTTGTCGTGACCGTGAACGGTAACCGCCTTGCCGCTACCCCGATCCGCCGAGACGAGATCACAGCCACGGTGACGAAGCTCGTCGGGCGCTTCGGATCACCAACCCGGGTGGAGGTGCGAGAGATGGACGGCAGCGTCCACGCAGACATCCTTACGCCACCTGCGCCGGAGCCGCGGTCGCCGTTCGCTCCACCAGAAGACGCCGCACCCGCACTGGTAGCACTGCCGAGCCTTCTGGAGTTCACCGCGGACGGGTTCGTCCCCGGTGAAGACGTCGCCCTCGCGCTGATCCTCCGGCACAGCTCCGCAGGCCCGACCGGTTCCGCCCGCGCGCTCGTCGACCGCGGCGAGACCCCTCGCGCGACGGGTGAGGTGATCTTGTTGGGGCGGATCTCTGGCACCACTTCGGTGCAGCGGATCGACTGACCGCCCGCTTATCCGCTCGCCGTCGTACCTGTTGTCCTGACCCCGCGCGTTTGTCTTCTTCAGGGTCAGGAAGGTGCCGACATGTCTGGTCCTGTGCAGGCGAAACCCGCCAACGACCTCTTCATCAACCTCGCCCTCGGAGCCTTCATCACCGCCGCCGTGTTCACCGGGCTGCTGCGGGTGGCAGGCTCCGTGGCCGCGTTCCTCACCGGGCTGCCCGAACCGTCCGGGGGTTTCGCTTCCGGGATCAGCGTTCTTGCCACCCCCGCAGACCCGGGTGCGGCGCTTGGCGCGGAAGGCCTGAACCCCTTCGTCTACTGGGCAGTCGTCACCGTGTTCCTCGGTGCGCTCGGAACAGCGGGGTTCTTTTTGGTTCGGGCGGTTCACCGTTCCCGGTCGAAGACGGACCCGCACCGCCTTGCCGGGACGGCGACCGCGGTCGAGGTCGCCCGGGTCGCGTCACCGAAGGCATTGGTGAAGAAGGCTGCGACGTTGCGGCCCTCGCTGACCGGGACGCCGGCGCCGGGAGACGTCGGGTATCTCCTCGGCACGGGGAAGGGTGGACAGGTGTGGGCGACGGTTGAAGACTCGATCCTGCTGATCGGCCCACCCCGCTCGGGGAAGGGGTTGCATGTGGTGATCAACGCGATCCTCGACGCACCCGGCGCCGTCATCACCACCAGCACCCGCCCGGACAACCTCGCCGCGACGTTGAAGGCACGCGGGAAGAAGGGGAAGGTCGCGGTGTTCGACCCTCAGCAGCTCGCCCCAGGGCTCCCTGCGGGGATGCGGTGGTCGCCGGTGCGGGGCTGCCAGGACCCGCTGACGGCGATGATCCGCGCGAAGGGCCTCGCCACCGCCACAAGGTTCGGCGGGGTCCAGGACGCCGGGTTCTGGGAAGGGAAGACCACCACCGCGATCCAAACCCTTCTCCATGCCGCCGCCCTCGACGGTAGGGATGCGAAGACCCTGTATCAGTGGGCGCTGAACCCGACTCTCGCTGCCGACGCTGTCCGTATCCTCTCCTCGCATCCGGGAGCTGCGGAGGGATGGGCGGACTCCTTGGATGCGATGGTGCAGGCAGACCCGCGGACGAGGGATTCGATCTGGCAGGGTGTGTCCCTCGCGTTCTCGGCGCTCGCCGACCCTCGCGTCCTGGACGCGGTGTCGCCGGGGCCGGGTGAGGAGTTCGATCCGGAGGCGTTTCTTCTCGGCAACGGCACGCTCTACCTCCTGGCCACGGGAGCGGGGGCTGGGGCGTCGTCGGCGCTGGTGGCGGCGTTCATCGAGGACCTCGTTGAGACGGCGAGGAAGATCGCCGCCCGGTCGCCCGGCGCACGTATGGATCCGCCGCTGCTGCTGGCGTTGGATGAAATCGGGAACCTCGCGCCCTTGCCCAGTCTGCCGACGTTGATGGCGGAAGGCGGCGGTACCGGCATCACCCCGCTCCCGGTGCTGCAGTCCCTCGCTCAGGCGCGGGAGAAGTGGGGTGAGAATCAGGCGAACGCGATCTGGGACGCCTCCATCGTGAAAATCATCCTCGGCGGAGCCTCCAATAGCCGAGACCTGCAAGACCTCTCCACTCTGATCGGCGACCGCGACGAGACCACCGACTCTGTCACGACGGATGCGTATGGGGCGCACTCGTCGCAGCGGTCGATCCGGCGGGTGCCGATCCTGCCACCCGACGTCCTCCGCACGCTTCCGTTCGGCACGGGCGTCGTGATGCTCCGCACCGCCCGCCCCATCATCACCAACCTGCGCCCGTGGCCGTCCCGGGCCGATACGAAACAACTCCGCACGGACCGGGGTGAGGTCGAGCAGGCGCTCCAGGGCGGTGCCCGGTAGCACCCGGCGTGTAGGTCGGGGGCGTGGTCGTACCTGTCTGGTGAGCCCGCGGCTGCGGGATTGACATGGACATGTTGGGAGATATCACGATGACCATCCGCACGAAGGAATCCCTGTCGGGGTTCGTCGCGTCCGACCCGGAGCTGACGTTCACCAGCAAGGGCGACGCCCGCCTCTACGCCCGGATCGGGCAGCCCCAGGCCCGGGTCGAAGACGACGGGACGTTCACCCCGTTGGAGCCGACGTTCACGGACCTGGTGATGTTCCGGCGCTCCGCGGAACTCGCGCACGAGCAGTTCCAGAAGGGTGACAACTTCCTCGCCGAGGGCGAGACCCGCACCTACACCAGTAGCGACGGCACCGAACGTGAGCAGTTCGTCGCGTCCCGGATCGGACACGACAACAACATCACCCGCTACACCGTCGACCGCACCCCGCCCGAACGAGAAACCCCCCAGCAGGAGGCCGCGGTGCGGGAACAGGTGCAGCAGGCCCTCGCCGACCGCGAAGCACAACTCGACCCGGAACCACCCGCCGCGACCAGCGCTGCGTCCGTGCAAGGCGACGCGGTCGCCCGATAAGCCGCGGGTACGGCGACCAGCCACCCCACCACCTCCGTCTGGTCGCCGCACCCGCCTCCTTCCTGCGCCGCATCCTTCGCGGCTCTCCTTCTTCGCCTCGCCACGTTCCGGGAGTTTTCTGATGACCACCAACAGCCCCACCCCACCCGATCTGCCCGACGCGGGTTCGACCGTGTCGGAGCCTGACTTCGATGGGATTGATCTGTCCGAGCTCCCCGCAGACGTCGCTGAGAAAGCGAAGCAGTTCGCGAAGCAAACGTTCCAGGCGGACCTGGCGAAGTCGCTCACCGCGGTGGCACGCCCGATCAACTGGCGCACCCTCCCACCCACCGACCTCGAGCACGAGCTTCTCGAGCTGAACGGATGGGTCGACTGGCTCCGCCACGCCTACGGCCTCCCCGCACAAGTGGTCCCGCCGATGTGGCATCGCCACCCCGAGCTCCTCTGGGAGCTGTCCGCCCTGCGCCAGCACTGGCTGTTTTGCTTCGACCCACAAGCCAAAGGCAACCAGGCCCTCGCCTGGCACCACGACTTCAGCGTCGCCCGCGAACGATTGCGGGACTGGGTCACGATCTCCGGCACCCGCCTTGACCGCGACCGCCCCACCCGCATCACAGTGTGGCCCGGCGGAGAAGCCGAAGACTGGACAGAACCCGACACCACCGAACGCCCCGTCGCGAAGCGCACGGACGATTTCCTCGCGTTCGTCGAGGAGCAGGTCAAGGCCCGGATTGCGGAGCAGGACGCGACGATCCGGGAGATCGTGAACATCGATTGGAGCGAGCAGTCATGACCGAACAGACCGGTGACGTCCTCGTTTCACCGCTGCGGGACAGCCGGGAGATCGCGGCGTTCCTGCGGGTGTCGGAATCGACGCTGTCGAGGTGGCGGGCCGAGAAGAAGGGGCCCCCGTTCATCCGAATCGGTGGCGTGACCCGGTACCGCATCGAACAGGTCGAGCGCTGGCTCGCCTCCCTCGGCACCGATGAGCACGCCTGAACCGACCGCACCTCTGCCGGTGCCGCCGATCGGGGTGAAGGTCACCACCGACCTTGAACACCGTGCCTCGGGGATCCGTGCTCGCGCCCGCTGGATCGACCCCCACACCCGCAAACGCGTCACCCGCGCGCTCGTCGTCCCCAACGAGAACGCCGCCGAAGAGTTCTTCCAGTACCTGCAGGCCTCCGCCGAACTCGGGATCGACAAACGCATCCTGTTCTCCGACTACGTCGAGATGATCGGCGACCGATGGCAGCGAGGCCTGGACCCGACCTCCACCGTCGACGGCTACAAACTCGGACTCCGCCTCCGCGTCCTCCCCGCCCTCGGACATTTGCCACTGTCGCAGATCACGGCCGGGATGATCGACCGCACCATCGACCAGTGGGAAACCCAGCACTCCGCGTCAACCATCAAGAACACCATCGCACCCCTCGTCCGCGTCCTCGACGAAGCCGTCCGCGACGACCTCCTCCCCAGCAACCCCGCCCGCAACCGGTCCAGACGCTCCCTCGGGAAATCAGCCCTCAACCTCAAGGAAGACGACCAGTCACCGCGCGTCCACGCGCTCAAAGACCTCGCGACCCTCTCGGCGCTGGCAGACCGATGTGGGGAGGCGCATCAGAGCTACTCCGACTTCGTGATGCTCTGCGCGCTCCTCGCCGCCCGCGGCTCCGAGATCTCCGGCCTTCAAGTCGGCGACATCGACTGGGATCAACGGATCGTCACGATCCGCCGCCAAACCTACCCAGGCGCAGGCGGCCTTGTTACCAAGCAGACCAAGGGACGAGACATCCGACACGTCCCCATCCTGCACGCGCTCACCCCCGTGCTTGAGCGCCTGACCGCCGACCGCGAGCCCGAGGAACGACTACTGACCGGACCCCGCGGCGGGGTGCTCACTACCGCCTCCGTCAGGGACGCGACGAAGTGGGATCAGCTCGTCACCGATCTTGAACTGACGAGCCTCACCCGGCACGGGCTCCGGCACACTGGAGCAACCTGGCTCGCCGACGCCGGCATCCCGCTCCACGTCCTCCAAGGCATCCTCGGGCACAAGTCCATCGAGACCACCCGCGGCTACTTGCACCCCGACACCCGACACCTCACCGACGCTGCCGCTCGCGCGAATGCGTTCCTTGACGGACAAGAAAACGCCACCCGCGAGGCTCCTACCAAGACCCGTCGGACAGCCGCACCCGGGCGATGAAACGGTCGCGGATCGCAGTGAAAACGGGCTCCAGGTCCCGGCCAGGTCCCGGCTCGTCACAACAGTCGCAACTGGGGGTCTCGAAGGGCATCAGCCTTCACTGGCGGGATGCTTCCATAAACCCCTCCGAAGAGGACCGCAGAAACGACGAAGCCCAGGCGAGAAACATGCTCTCACCTGGGCTTTTCTGTCGGGATGACAGGATTTGAACCTGCGACCCCCTGACCCCCAGTCAGGTGCGCTACCAAGCTGCGCCACATCCCGTTGTTCACTTTTCGGCCGGAAACAGTCGTTACCGCACTTGACCCCCAGTCAAGTGCGCTACCAAGCTGCGCCACATCCCGGTCCGTCGTCCGCACGCGGACAACTCCCCTATCCTAACCGGTTGCACTGGCTCTCGCGAACCGAGCCGCATGGCGCGTGTCGGTACCCGCCACTAGTGTCGGCGCATGACCGAGATCCGCATCGCAGAGGCATCCGTCGACCGCTTCGACGACGTCGAGCACGCGCTCACCGGCGGGGGCGACGGCGCCTCGTGCTGGTGCCAATGGTGGATGCTGCGCGCCAAAGACTTCAGCGCCAGCTCGCGCGACGAGCGGCGTGAGCTACTGCGCAGCGACCTCGAAGCGCCCGTCGCCTCGGCGCTCCTCGCCTACGTCGACGGCGAGGCCGCCGGATGGGTCAAGGTCTCGCCGCGGCCAGACCAGCCGCGCCTGTCCCGCACGCGCAATCTGCAGCAGTCGCCCGAACCCTTCGACGACGCCTCGGTCTGGGCGATCACGTGCTTCGTGGTGCGGCGCGAGCACCGGGGCGCCGGTGTCGCGAACCGGCTGCTCGCTGCCGCCGTCGACCACGCACGTGCGCACGGCGCCCGCGTCATCGAGGGATACCCCATCGACACCGACAGGACCAAGGCGTCGTCGAACGATCTCTTCCACGGCGCCCTCTCGAGCTTCGCCGACGCCGGATTCACCGAGGTCGCCCGCCCCGCTCCGGCCCGACCGATCGTCTCGCTCACCCTCGCGTGACACCACCCACATCCCCGTGCCGGCGTCGCGCGGTGCGAGAATCGACAGCGTGAGCGAAGGATCGGTGAGGGTGGATGCCTGGCTGTGGGCCGTGCGCGTCTACAAGACCCGCTCCGCAGCGACCACCGCCTGCCGCGCCGGCCACGTGCGCGTCGGTGGCGAGAAAGCGAAGGCCTCACAGTCCGTCAAAATCGGCGACGAGCTGCGCGTGCGGATCGCAGGCTTCGACCGCATCCTCGTGGTGCGGCAGCTGCTCACCAAACGCGTCGGCCCGCCGCTGGCCGCTCTCGCCGCCGAAGACCGCACCCCCGTCCGTGAACCGGTCGCGCTCCTCGCCGTGCGCGACCGCGGCGCGGGGCGACCGACCAAGCGCGAGCGACGCGAGATCGACCACCTGCGCGGCCGCGACTGAGCCCGCGCCGCCGCCGACCCGCCCGAGCACACCCGACTCACTCAAGCAACCAGCCGCTCGCCCGACCGACCCACCCGCGCAAAGGAGCGCCATGACGACCCCCGCATCCGGACCTTCCGCCGGCGCTCTGCCGCGACGCACGCCCAGTGACGAACCCGTCCCCTGGCGCACCCTCGCCCTGTTCGTGCCCTACCTGATCGTCCTGGTCATCCATCTCGTCGCCCTCGCGGTGGGGCCGGCGACCCTCGTCTACCCGACCAAGCTCGCCCTCATGCCCGCGCTGGCCGTCGGCGTATCGGTGGTATCCCGCGGCCTCGCGCGACGGGCGCGCGCCACGATCGCGCTGCTGCTGCTGGCGCTCGCCGTCTCGTGGCTCGGCGACGGCGCGGCCTGGTTCTTCCCTTTCCTCGCCGACGAGCTGCCCGCGATGCTCGCCTGCTTCGGCGTCGCACACGTGCTCTACATCGTGCTCTTCGTGCGCCTGGCGCGCGGCGCACGCCCCCGCGCGCGTCTGCCGCGCTGGACACTCGTCTATGTCGTCTGGTGGGTCGCCATGATCGCCGTGCTGTGGCCGCACCTCGGCGCACTCGCGATCGGCGTCGCGCTCTACGGTCTCGTGCTGGGCGGCACCGCCGCGGCGGCCAGCCTCGGATCGCGGGCGACCGCCCTCGGCGGGATGCTGTTCCTGGCATCCGACACGCTGCTCGCGCTGCGCCTGTTCCTCCCCGGCGCCGCCGACGTCATCGGCGACGTCGCGGTGATGGCGACCTACGGGCTCGGGCAGTTCCTGCTCGCCGCGGGCATCATCGCCCTGCTGCGCCGCGGCTCCGCACGATGACCCCGTCGATCGCGACGCACACAGCGGCGGCGCACACGTAGACGACGAGATCGCGCGCGTCGAACCCCGATCCGAACACGAAGCGCAGCGGCGGCCACGCCGCGCCCCACCGTGCCGGCAGGCCGGTCAGCTGCAACAGCTCGACCGCGATGCACCAGCCCGCCGCGAGCGATCCGACGATCAACGGCCGACCGCGCGGCCACAGCACGACGATGCCGAGGTAGATCGCACCGGTGTAGAGCGCGTCCCCGGCGATGTCGGTGACCGTCGACGCCGGGAACCCCTCGTGCACGACGAGCCCCGCCGCGACGACCAGAACCAGCAGCACGATCGCCGCGATCCGCCGCCGGGCGGGCCGGCGGGTCAGAGCAGATCGCGCAGCCACGACACCGATCGAACGGATGCCCCGGATCGCTCCAGCCGTCCGGTGAGCTCTCGGTCGCTCGTCACGGCCGTGACGGCGCGGCCCTCCGCGCGCAGGCCGTCGGCGACCTCGACGATCGCGTCGTCGCCGGCGCCGGCAGCCCTGACGATCCGCACCGCACCCGCCGCATCGCCCTCGACGGCGCGCGCGTCACCCTCCACGACGAGCACGATCTCGGGGAACCACACGTTCTCGGGAAGCTCGAGCGCCGCGGCATCCACCCCGCGCTCCGCGAGGGCGGCGAGCGCGTCGCGCAGCCGCGCGGCGGCACCGGCGCGGTCGCGCCACCAGCCGTCGGGCACCGAGCCGACGACGTTCGCCGCGTCAACGACGAGCGTGGGGCGCACGGGCAGCAGGGCGCGCAACCGCGGCCACGACGCCGCGAACCCCGGATGCAGCAGGTACGACTCCACGTCGTCGACCGGCACCCACGCGAGTTCGCGGCTCTCGGGGTCGCTGATCACCGGTTCGAACGGTGTGGTCACGTCGGCGACGAGCGTCGAGTATGTCCACACGCCGATGTCGTACACGCTGATCAGCCGCGGCGCGACGGCCGCGCGCGGCACCCCCGCCTCTTCGGCCGATTCGCGCAGCGCCGCGTCGCAGGCCGACTCTCCCTGGTGACGCGCGCCGCCCGGGAGCCCCCACGTGTCGCCGTGATGACTCCACGCGACGCGGTGCTGCAGCAGCACCCCGCGCGCCGCGTCGACGGCGAGCAGGCCCGAGGCCCCGAACCGCCCCCAGTACTTGGTGCCGTCCCCGGCCACAACCCACGCGTCGCCCGGGTCGCGCGGCCCGTCGGGGCGGCGCGGCTCTCCGGCGGCAGGAGGAACGATGGTCACCGCTTCAGCCTGTCACAATCGGGCCCCGAGAGCGCCCGCCGCGTCACGACGCGTCTCCACACCGACCCGAATCCACGCGACACACCACATATGGTGCCGTTTCGCACAAAGCACCCCAGATATGGTGTGGTCATACCACTTCGCTCGACTCGTGACCCGACGCGAGCGCTCGACACCGAAAGCAGGCCGCCATGCCCTCTGCCCGCACCGCCTCCACCACGGCCTCCGCCACGGTCTCTGTGAAAGAGACGATCGACGAATACCTCGCCCGCGCGGATTGGCGGGTCAACGCCAACGCGAACCAGGGCTATTCACTCGGTGGCATGGTGCTGAATGCGGCCGGCAAGCTCATCGCCAACTACTGGCTCGACGAGGTCTACGCGCCCGAGGCGGGGCTCGCGCATCGCGAGGGCGACCTGCACATCCACGACCTCGACGTCTTCGCCGGGTACTGCGCCGGATGGTCGCTGCGCATGGTGCTCGAGCAGGGTCTCGGCGGGGTGCCCGGCCGCGTCTCGAGCGCTCCCCCGCGCCACTTCTCGAGCGCCCTCGGGCAGCTGGTCAACTTCCTCGGAACGCTCCAGAACGAGTGGGCGGGCGCGCAGGCGTTCTCGTCGTTCGACACCTACCTCGCCCCCTACGTGCGGCGCGACGGCCTCACCTCCAACGAGGTGCGGCAGCAGATGCAGGAGTTCATCTTCAATCTCAACGTACCGAGCAGGTGGGGCACCCAGACCCCGTTCACCAACCTCACCTTCGACTGGGTGTGCCCCGACGACCTCGCCGACCAGCGCCCGCTCATCGGCGGCGAGGTGCAGGACGTCGCCTACGGCGAGCTCGCGGCCGAGATGGCGATGATCAACCGCGCGTTCATCGACGTGATGACCGAGGGGGATGCCGACGGGCGGGCCTTCACGTTCCCGATCCCCACCTACAACATCACCCGCGACTTCGACTGGGAGGGCGAGAACGTCGAGGCCCTCTTCGCGATGACCGCCAAGTACGGACTTCCCTACTTCCAGAACTTCGTGAACTCCGACCTCGACCCGCACATGATCCGGTCGATGTGCTGCCGGCTGCAGCTCGACCTGACCGAGCTGCTCAAACGCGGCAACGGCCTCTTCGGCTCAGCCGAGCAGACCGGCTCGATCGGCGTCGTCACGATCAACTGCGCGCGCCTCGGCTTCGTGCACTCCGCCGACGAGGCATCCGCCCTCGCGCGCCTCGACGAACTGCTCGACATCGCCCGCGACAGCCTCGAGGCCAAGCGAGAGGTCATCGCCCGGCACCTCGAGGCGGGCCTGTTCCCGTACACGCAGCGCTACCTCGGCACCTTCGACAACCACTTCTCGACGATCGGCGTCAACGGCATCAACGAATACGTGCGAAACCTCACGCGCGATGAGCACGACATCACCGACGAGGCCGGGGCAGCCGCCGCGATGCGCCTGCTCGACCGGGTGCGAGAGCGCATCGTCGCCTTCCAAGAGCAGACGGGCCGCATGTACAACCTCGAGGCGACCCCGGCGGAGGGCACGACCTACCGCTTCGCGAAAGAGGACATCGCGCGGTTCGGCGACGCGGGCATCCGTCACGCCGGAACACCCGAGAACCCCTACTACACGAACTCGTCGCAGCTGCCGGTCGGTTTCACCTCCGACCCGTTCCTCGCGATGGCGCTGCAGGAGCCGCTGCAGCAGAAGTACACCGGCGGCACCGTGCTGCACCTCTACCTCGGCGAGGCGATGGAATCGGCGCGCGCGTGCCGCGACCTCGTGCGCCGCTCGCTCGAGCGCTTCCGCCTGCCGTATCTCACGATCACGCCGACGTTCTCGATCTGCCCGCGCCACGGCTACGTGTCGGGTCATCACGAGACGTGCCCCACGTGTGCGGCCGACTGCGAGGTGTGGACGCGGGTGATGGGTTATTTCCGGCCGATCTCGGGGTTCAACATCGGCAAAAAGGGCGAGGCTTCGGAGAGGACGTACTTCGTCGCACCCGCCACCTCGCCGAAGGAGGCTCATGGTCCGCGCAGCCGTCGCCAGTGAGCTGAACATCGCGGGGGTCACCGCGTTCTCGACGGTGGACTGGCCCGACATGCTCGCGGCGACCGTCTTTCTGCAGGGATGCCCGTGGAACTGCTTCTACTGCCACAACCCTGCACTCATCGACCCGCGAGCCCAGGGCGAGACGTCATGGAGCGACGTCGTCGACCTGCTCTGCGACCGCATCGGACTGCTCGACGGGGTCGTCTTCTCGGGCGGTGAGCCCACGCTGCAGCGCGCACTCGTGCCCGCGATGGACCTCGTGCGCTCACTGGGGTTCAGCATCGGGCTGCACACCGGCGGCGCCTACCCGGGCCTGCTCGCCCAGGCGCTGCCGCACGTCGGCTGGGTGGGACTCGACATCAAAGCACTGCCGGGCGGGTACGACCTCGTGACCGGACGGCCGAACAGCGCCGAAAACGCGTGGCGCTCGCTCGAGCTGGTGCTCGGCAATCGCCTGCTGCGCGAGGGCACCGATCATCCGCTCGATGTCGAAGTGCGCACGACGGTGCACCCCGCCGCGATCGACGACACCGGGCTGCGCGAGCTCGGCTGCCGCCTCGCCGACGCGGGCGTCGAGCACTGGGCCGTGCAGCGGTTCCGCGAGACGGGCGTGCGCGCGCCGCTCCCGCGGGTGACGGTGGATGCCGAGGCATCCGCCCCGCTCACCCTCGCCGACCTGCCCGTCGAGCGCTTCTCGAGCCTCGTCGTGCGCTGACGCGCGTGCGCTGACCGCGAGGCCGCCCCGCGTCAGCGCTGTCGGCGCTCGCGCACTCGCATGTTCGTGATGATCGGCGTTCCTTCGAAGCCGAAGATCTCGCGCAGCCGCCGCTGGATGAACCGGCGATAGCCCGGGTCGAGGAACCCGGTCGTGAACAGCACGAACGTCGGCGGGCGGGTGGAGGCCTGCGTACCGAAGAGGATGCGCGGCTGCTTGCCGCCGCGGAGCGGGTGCGGGTGCTCGGCGACGAGTTCCGAGAGGAATGCGTTGAACTTGCCCGTGGGAATGCGCTGATCCCACGAGGCGAGCGCGGTCTCGAGCGCCGGCACGAGCTTGTCGAGGTGCCGTCCGGTGCGCGCCGAGATGTTGACGCGCGGCGCCCACTGCACGTGCGCGAGGTCTTGCTCGATCTCGCGCTCCAGGTAACGGCGGCGGTCGGCGTTCTCCATGTCGTCGTCGTTCAGGCGGTCCCACTTGTTGAACGCCAGCACGAGCGCACGGCCCGACTCGAGCACGAGGTCGATGATGTTGAGGTCTTGCACGCTGATCGACTGCGACACGTCGAGCACGACGACGGCGACCTCGGCCTTCTCGAGCGCCGCCGAGGTGCGCAGCGACGCGTAGAAGTCGGCGCCCTGCTGCAGGTGCACGCGGCGACGGATGCCGGCGGTGTCGACGAAGCGCCACAGCCGTCCACCGAGCTCGACGATCTCGTCGACGGGGTCGCGCGTGGTGCCGGCGAGCTCGTTGACGACGACGCGCTCCTCCCCCGCGGCCTTGTTGAGCAGCGACGATTTGCCGACGTTCGGCCGGCCGAGAATCGCGACGCGGCGCGGCCCGCCGAGTTCGGCCTTGGCGACCGCAGAGACCTCGGGCAGCACCTTCATGACCTCGTCGAGCAGGTCGGCGACGCCCCGCCCGTGGATCGCCGAGACGGGGTACGGCTCACCCAGCCCCAGGTTCCAGAGGGCCGCCGCTTCGGGCTCCTGCCGCGCGTCGTCGATCTTGTTCGCGACGAGGAAGACCGGCTTCTTGGTCGTGCGCAGCAGGCGCACGACGGCCTCGTCGGTCGCGGTGGCGCCGACCATCGCGTCGACGACGAACAGCACCACGTCGGCGAGGTCGATCGCGACCTCGGCCTGCGCGGCGACCGAGCGGTCGATGCCCTTGGCATCCGGCTCCCATCCGCCCGTGTCTACGAGGGTGAAGCGGCGGTCCATCCACTCGGCTTTGTAGGTCACGCGGTCGCGGGTGACGCCGGGGGTGTCTTCGACGACCGCCTCGCGGCGCCCGAGGATGCGGTTGACGAGCGCCGACTTGCCGACGTTCGGCCGTCCGACGATCGCGACGACCGGCAGGGCGGGCAGCATCTCGACGATCTCGCCGCCCGCGGTGAAGCCGGCGAGCAGTTCGGCGTCGTCGTCGTCGAGGTCGTAGTCGGCCAGCGACGCGCGCAGCGCCGCGGCGCGCGACTCGGCGAGCTCTTCGTCGAGGCCCGCCATCTTCTCTTCGAGGCGGTCGGGGCCGCCTTCGTACTCTTCTTCAACGGCCATCGTGGTTCTCCTGTGTCGTGGGGGCGGTCACCGCGGCGGCGAGCTGCAGAACGGCCTCCACTGTCTGTGCGAAATCGAGATCGGTCGAATCGACCACGCTCACGCCGTCGGCGGCGGTGAGAAAGTCGACGACCTGGCTGTCCGCCGCGTCGCGGCGGTGCAGGGCGGTGGCGACGGCGGCAGCGTCTTGGCCGGTGAGCTCGGCGCTCCGCCGTGCGGCGCGCACCTCGGACGCCGCGGTCAAGAGGATGCGCACGGGCGCGTCGGGCGCGACGACCGTGGTGATGTCGCGGCCCTCGACGACGACGCCGGGGCGGCCCGACTCGCGAACGAGCGTGCGGAACAGGTCGTTGACGCGCTCGCGCACCGCCGCGACCCGCGCGACGCCGCTGACGGCGGCGCTGACGCGGGGCTCGCGGATCGCCTCCGTGACATCCGTGTCGGCCACGCGCACCCAATAGTCGTCGGGATCGAGCGAGATCGCGTAGGGGAAGTCGGCCGCCGCGTCGAGCACGGCTGTCTCGTCGGCGGTGTCGGCGCCGCGGTCGAGCACGTGCCACGCGAGCGCGCGGTAGGCGGCTCCGGTGTCGAGGTAGCCGTAGCCGAGGCGACGGGCGGCCTCTTTCGAGACGCTCGATTTGCCCGAACCGGCCGGACCGTCGATCGCGATGGTGAGGGTCGTGGTCATGAGGGCAGGCTCGCGATCTTCCAGCCGCGGGCGGCGAGGCCCTCTTCGGCGTGACGGACGGCCCCCGGAACGACGCTGATCTCGGCGAGGCCGAACTGTGCGCCGGGCGAGTGCTCGAGGCGCAGGTCTTCGACGTTCACGCCCAGTTCGCCGAGCTCGCCGAACAGGCGGCCAAGCTGGCCGGGGGTGTCGTCGACCATGACGACGAGCGACTCGAACCGGCGGTTCTGACCGTGCTTGCCGGGCAGACGCTCGACGCCGTCGTTGCCGCGGCGGATCGTGTCGGCGACGGCGCGGCGCGCGCCGGGTGCTTCGGGCTCGCGCAGCGCCTCGGCGACGGTGCGCAGGTCGAGGGCGAGCTGGTCGAGCACGTCGACGACGGGGGCGGCGTTCGCTCCCAGGATCTGCACCCACAGCTCGGGCGCCGACGCGGCGATGCGCGTCGTGTCGCGCACGCCCTGACCGGCGAGGCGCAGCGAGCCGTCGGGCGCGTCGACGAAGCGCCCGGCGAGCAGGGATGCCACCAGCTGCGGTACGTGCGAGATGAGCGCGACCGCGCGGTCGTGCTCCTCGGGGGTCATCTCGATCGGCGTCGCGCCGAGATCGAGCGCGAGCCCTTCGACGACCGCGAGGTCGGACGCGGGCGTCTCGCCGTCGCGGCACACGACCCACGGCCGGCCGACGAAGATGTCGGCGCGCGCCGAGATGGCACCTCCCCGTTCGCGACCGGCGAGCGGGTGCGAGCCGATGTAGTGGGTGAGGTCGACCCCGCGTGCCCGCAGCGCGTGCAGCGGTTCGAGTTTGACGCTCGCGACGTCGGTGACGACGGCGCGCGGGTGGGCGCGCAGCTCTCGCTCGACGACGTCGGCGACGACGTCGGGCGGGGTCGCCACGACGACGAGCACCGGGTCGTCGTCGTGGGCGGCGGGGCGGCCCGCACCGTAGTCGACCGCGAGACGCAGCTGAGCCGGCGATGCATCGGCGAGCGCCACGTCGACGCCCAGGCCGCGCAGGGCGTGCCCGATGCTCGCCCCGAGCAGCCCCGCGCCGACGATGCGCACGGTGCCCGCGGTGCGCGCCGCGCGCACGCCGACGCTCGCCTCGATCGAATCGGTCACAGTCTCCGCCTAGAAGTCCCCGGTGTCGGAATCACCGGCGTCAGATCGGCCGGTGTGAGAATCACCCTGCGGCGAAGGCGCCGCGCGGCGCGCCGCCGTCAGCAGGGCACCGCGTTCCACTGTAGTCAACTCGCGCGCCCGGCCCGCTGGGAGCGTGCCCAGGTGCAACGGCCCGAACTGCCGTCGCACGAGCTCGACCACCGGGTGCCCGACCGCCGCCATCATGCGGCGCACGATGCGATTGCGGCCCGAGTGCAGGGTCAGCTCGACGAGGCTCGTCCCGCGCTCGCCCGTCGACGAGGCATCCAGCAGCCTCGCCTTGTCGGCCGCGATCGGGCCGTCGTCGAGCTCGATCCCCTTCGTGAGGGTCGCGATCGTCTGCGCGGTCACGCGACCCGACACCTTCGCGATGTAGACCTTCGTGACCCCGAACGAGGGGTGCGCGAGCACGTGCGCGAGGTCGCCGTCGTTGGTGAGCACGAGCAGTCCGCTCGTCTCGGCGTCGAGACGCCCGACGTTGTAGAGGCGCTCGTCCCACTCTTTCGTGAAGCGGCGCAGGTCCGGGCGGCCCTGTTCGTCTTTCATCGACGAGACGACGCCGGTCGGCTTGTTCAGCATGATGTAGCGCTTCGTGGCATCGAGCTGGACCGCGGTGCCGTCGACGTCGACGAGGGCGGATGCCGGGTCGATGCGCGTACCCAGTTCGGTGACGACGCGCCCGTTGACGCGCACCCGGCCCGCGACGATGTAGTCCTCGCACACGCGTCGCGAGGCGACCCCCGCGTTCGCGAGCACCTTCTGCAGGCGAACGCCCTCTGCTGCCTCGGTCATGGCAGCACCTCCGATTCGAATCCTTCGGCGCCGTCGTCGAGCAGCGGCGAGATGTGCGGCAGCTCGTCGATCGAGTTGATGCCGAGGTTCACGAGCAGCGCGTCGGTCGTGCCGTAGTTGATCGCGCCGGTGTCGGGGTCGGTGAACACCTCGGTGATCAGGCCGCGGGCGACGAGCGTGCGCACGACCGAATCGACGTTGACGGCGCGGATCGCGGCGACCTGGCTGCGGGTGACGGGCTGCTTGTAGGCGATGACGGCAAGGGTCTCGAGGGCCGCCTGCGACAGGCGGCTGGGCGCCTGGGCGTTGACGAACTCCGACACGAGGTCGTCGTGCTCTTCGCGCACGTACAGCCGCCAGCCGCCGCCGACCTCGCGCAGCTCGAACCCGCGGCGCGGCGCGCCGGTCTCGCCGTCGTAGTCGCGCACGAGAGCGTCGACCGCCTGACGCACGGCGGGAACAGGCGAGCCCACCGCCGCGGCGAGCGCGACGAGGCTCTGCGGCTCGTCGACGACGAGCAGGATCGCCTCGATCCGCCGGGCGATGTCGACCGGCTCCTGCGAGCGCGCGGGCGAATCGTCGGTCACCGCGGGGTTTGCGGTGAGAGAGGGGTCAGCGGTCATAGTCGGCTCCCAACGAGGCGAGGTTCTCTTCAGACCAGCGTTCGGCGGTCCAGCGCAGGGTCAGCTCGCCGAGCGGCTCGAGCTGCTCGAACGAGAGGGCGGCGTGGCGGTACAGCTCGAGCACGGCGAGGAAGCGCGCGACGACGACGCCGGTCTGCGTCGTGCCGGCGACGAGCTCGCGAAAGCTCAGTGTCCCGGCGCTGCGCAGCAGCGTCACGACGACGGCGGCCTGCTCGCGGATCGACACGAGCGGCGCGTGCAGGTGGTCGAGCCCGACGTGCGGGATCTCCTTCGGCGCGAAGGCGAGCAGAGCGATCGCGGCGAAGTCCTCCTTCGACAGGGTCCACACGAGCTCGGGCACCGCCTGCCGGTACTTCTCGTCGAGCCGCACGGCGCGCACGTGGCGGCGGTCCTCGCGGCGCAGGCTCCGCTCGAACCACGCCGACACCTCTTTGAACGCCCGGTACTGCAGCAGCCGGGCGAACAGCAGGTCGCGCGCCTCGAGCAGGGCGACCGACTCGGCGTCGACCAGCTCGCCCTGCGGCAGCAGACCCGCGACCTTCATGTCGAGCAGGGTCGCGGCGACGACGAGGAACTCGGATGCCTGTTCGAGCTCTTCGTCGGCGTCGAGGCCCTTGAGGTACGAGATGAACTCGTCGGTCACCCGGCTGAGTGAGATCTCGGTGATGTCGAGCTCGTGGTTGCCGAGCAGAGTCAGCAGCAGGTCGAACGGGCCGTCGAAGCCGGCGAGCGAGACGCGGAATCCTTCCGCGCGCTCGGCGGGCGCAGCCGGTTCGGTCGCGGGCTCAGGCGACGGCGCCACGGGCGACCAGCTCCCGCGCGAGCCGCAGGTATGCCTGGGCCGCCGCGTGCTCGGGCGCGAACTGGGTGATGGGCACGCCCGACACCGAGGCATCCGGGAACTTCACCGTGCGGCCGATGACGGTCTCGAGCACGTCGTCGCCGAATGCCTCGACGACCCGCTCGAGCACCTCTCGCGAGTGCAGCGTGCGCGGGTCGTACATCGTGGCGAGCACGCCGTCGAGCTCGATCGCGGGGTTCAGGCGGTCGCGCACCTTGTCGATGGTCTCGATCAGCAGCGCGACGCCGCGCAGGGCGAAGAACTCGCACTCGAGCGGGATGAGCACGCCGTGGCTCGCGGTCAGGGCGTTGACGGTGAGCAGGCCCAGCGAGGGCTGGCAGTCGACGAGGATCACGTCGTACTCGCCCGACACCTTGCGGAGCACGCGCGAGAGGATCGTCTCGCGGGCGACCTCGTTGACGAGGTGCACCTCGGCGGCCGACAGGTCGATGTTCGCGGGCAGCACGTCGAGGCCCGGGGTCGAGGTCTGCACGATCACCTCGTGCGGATCGCGCTTGGTGTCGAGCAGCAGGTCGTAGATCGTCGGCACGTCGTGCGTGGCGATGCCGAGGCCCGCCGACAGGGCGCCCTGCGGGTCGAAGTCGACCGCGAGCACGCGGCGGCCGTACTGGGCGAGAGACGCGGCGAGGTTGATGGTCGTCGTGGTCTTGCCCACGCCGCCCTTCTGGTTGCAGAGCGAGATGATGCGGGCGGGCCCGTGCGAGGCCAGCGCGGGTGGGGTCGGGAACCCGTGGTAGGGACGACCGGTCGGTCCCATCGGAACGTCCTCCGCTCCGGCCTTTTTCGTCCCCCGCGACTTCTCCGCCACCGACACTCCTGCTTTCTGCCGTCCTTCCCAGGACTCCGCCCTGCGATTCTCGCACAGGCGCCGTGCGCGCTACCCGAGACGGGCCAGAGTGTCGGCGTCTCGCACCCCGGCGTGCAGCCCGCCGCCCGCGATCAGCGTCGGGATCGAGACGGTGCGGATCTCGTCTTCGACGGTCGCCCGTGTGCGGGTGAGCGCCGCGGCGACGTCATCAGATCCCGACAGCGCGTCGATTTCGTCGACCGCTTCCGCGCTGTACCCCGCGTCGACGAGCCACTGCTGCAGCTGCGCGCGGGCGCCCGCGGCATCGGCCCCGTTCATCCACTCCTGCCAGCCCACGCCGCCTGAATCGGTGCCGGTGAAGAGCTGTTCGAGGATGTACCAGTCCCCCGTCATCCGTCCCGCGTCGCCGCCCTCGCCGTGCGCGGCTTCGTAAGCCTGCACCGCGGCGAGATACGACGCGACGAGCGGCGAGTTCGGGAACTTCGATCCGAGGCTCGACGTGATGGGATACGCGAGGTAGGCGAGGTTGTGCGTCTCCGCGAAGCCGGATGCCTCGATGTTGCGGAACAGCTCCGCGCAGAACCGGCACCCGGGATCGAGAACCTCGAGCGCGACCGGCAATCCCTCGCGGTACCCGCCGAGGTAGGTCGCGTCGGGCGAGACGTAGTCCGCGGCATCCCACGCCTTCATCCGGCTCGGAACGGCCGCGATGGTCTCGCCGAGCGACGAGAACTCGTCGCCGAACGCTCCGACCACGTTCCCCTCGCCGATCGACTGCCAGAAGTCGGGGGCGCCCCCGATCGAGCAGGCCTCGGCGGCGAGCGCGCAGGCCTGCGTGTCTTGCTTGTCGCACGTGCCGTAGACGAACAGGTTCAGGCCGCTGCGACCGAGCAGATACAGGCTCACGACGAGGCTCACCACCATGAGCGCGGCGATCACCTCGATCGCGATGGATGCCGGTCGCACGAGACGCGGCGCACGCACCGCCAACGGCGCGAGCATCGAGTTCTTGACGTCTTCGCGAAAGGTCGTGTCGCAGGGGCGCAGCGTCACGCGTCGCCACGCACACCCCCAGGCCGTGCCGAGGAGCCGGCGGTACTTCGCCGACACGGCCGACAGCACGAGCACGACGAGGAACGCGATGATGCAGACCACGTCAGAGCCCCGCCATCATCGGTGCCATGCGCGCGAGCGTGCGGTCGATGTCGGCGTCGGTGTTGTGCGCGCCGATGCTGAACCGCACGAGCGGCCCCAGGCCGCGTCTCTCGATGAGCCAGTGGTGCGCGCAGAACGACCCGCTGCGCACCGAGATGCCCGCGCGGGCGAGGAAGGTCGCGAGGCGGTGGCCGTCGACGCGTTCGGGCAGCACCGAGATCACGGGCGTCGGCGCAGGGCCGATCAGCTGCAGGTGCGGCAGCGCGGCCAGCCCTTCGTACAGGCGCGTCGCGAGGCGGTGCTCGTGCACGGCGAGCGTCTCACCGTGCGCGCTGCGGAACCCGCCGAGCCACTCGATCGCAGCGCCGAAGCCGATGATCTCGGCCCAGGCCTGCAGCCCCGGCTCGAGTCGCGAGTGCGGTTCGGGCAGCAGCGTGAAGTCGTCTCGCGAGACGGCGCTCACCTGACCGCCGCCGACGATCACCGGGTCGAGCGACAGGAGCAGCTCGTTCGTCGCGATGACGGCGCCGAGCGACGGTCCGTACATCTTGTGCGCCGAGAAGCAGATCGCGTCGGCGTCGAGCCCGCGGAGCGCCTCGAGGGCGTGCGCTGCCGCTTGGGCGGCGTCGACGATCACGATCCCGCCCGCGCGGTGCACGGCGGCGATCAGGTCGCGAAGGCCCGGTGTGACCATCCCGATCACGTTGTCCATCGCCGAGACCACCACGACGGCGTCACGCCACTCGTCGCCGTCGGCGAGGAGTGAACCGTCATCGCCGCGCTCGAGCACGATCCGCGGGATGCCCGCGCGCCGAGCCGCGGCGATCGTCGACAGGAACACGGCGTTGTGCTCCGTCACCGTCGTCACGATCCGCGCGAACCTGCCCTGCGGCAGGCTCGACAGCAGCAGGCCGAGGCCGTACGTCGTGTTGAGCGTGAAGGCGCACGAGTACCGCCGCGGCGAGACGCCGACCGCGGCGAGTGCGCGCTCTCGGGCAGCCTGCACCTGGGCATCCACGCGGCGCCCGGCGTCGTACTTGACGCGCCCGCCGCACGCGCCGGTGTGCAGGTAGTAGTCCTGCACCGCATCGATCACCGGCTGCGGGCGCGGCGTCTGGCACGCCGAATCGAGGTAGACCGCATCGCCCGAGAGGTAGTCGAAACCCGGTCGCCCCGCGCCGTCGTCCGGCTCAGACCTGGATCGTGTCAGATTAGTGCCCCACGCCCGGCCGGAGTGCGGCGATGATGTCGGCGGCTTCCCCCGTTGGCGGGGTGGTCGCGGTGAGTTCGTGTCCGTCGATGGT